>CAYSZA010000011.1:0-23708 GCA_964435275.1 uncultured Methanosarcinales archaeon
CAGAAAAGGATTTTTATATTTAGCTTCCTTGCATAATGCGTGATATTAGGAGCCTCGTCCTTTGCCGGCCCCGCTGGGGATTTAAAAGAACATGTTGAGTCCATAGAACTGTATGTTCCGAAGCTTGGGATCTACAGCGGTTCGACACTTGAAATGGAAAAGCTTGGCAGGGTGCTTGACGAGATCTCGATTTTTGATTTTGCAGTCACGATCCACGCACCTTACTCTGCAGGAGATCCCAGATATCCCTCAGCTCTCCAGGTTGACACTGCAAGAATGGGCAAGAGGGAATTTACCCTTCTGGAAGAATCGATTGCACTTGCAAACCGGACCGGAGCCTCTGTTGTAGTATTACATCCGGGCAGGGTTGGAACTGATCGGGAAAAATCCTTTTTTTCTATGATAAAAAACCTGAGTAATCTTGCTTCTATGGCTGAGGATTACGGAGTCACTCTTGGCCTTGAGAACAAAGAAGGTACAGATCCCTCGAACTTTTGCTGTGAGGCAGAGGAGCTCTCAAGGACAATAGAGGCTGTGAATTCCGAACACCTGAAAGCCACCTTTGATATAGGACACGCAAACCTCACCTGTGGGGGTGATCCAGAAAGACTAAAGGAATTTGTCCGAATCCTGAAAAAACACATTATCCATCTTCATCTGCATGATAATAGTGGTCAGTGGACCGAAAAGTACGATGGAGACGAGCATATGGCGCCCGGAAAAGGCTGTGCGGACTTTTCAGCTCTTAAATTGCTTTCAGGGTACAGGGGCGTTTACAATTTTGAGGTATTCTCACTAGAAGATCTTTGTTTCGGAAAAGAAACTCTTGAAAAGGCCTTCAAGCTTTAATATTCACTCAAATCTGAAAAAAAGAGGAATAGCCGGGTCTTGTAAGAACCTCAGCTTTTACTTAATAGAAGTCCAGACTTATATTCTTCTGGCCAAGTACTTTTTTCAACTCTTCATAGGCCGTAAAAAGTTCTCTCTTCTGCCTTCCCAAGGTTTCAAGCCTGGGCTCGGCTTTAAGCCAGATATCCCTCTCTTCTGTACCTCTTGTAACTGCAACGCAAGCAAGCATGTCCCCATGGGTCAGTCTGTATACTGAATCAAGCCCTGTAGGGGTTACCCAGGCAGGAGAGACTGTTTTGAGTTTTTCGATTAATTCTTGCCAGCTAAGGTTTCCGGAAGTACGGAGGTTGAGCTGGAGGTGAGCACGTTCTCCTGTAACTTTTTCATTAAGGTTTTTAAGGAAAATACTGTACTGAGGATCTTTCTCATTGATCTCTTTTGCTTCATAGCGGGAAAGTTCTTCGGCTTCCTCTTCAAAGAAGGGTGCAAGATTTACCCTGCTTGAAGGTTTTGTCATCAGGGAAACTCCAAAGAAAGCAATCGCACTCAGAGACATCCCCACGATAACCCCGTGGCTCATCAGAATCGGATGAATGCTTTCCAGATAATTGGGAGCGAGAGGTGGAGTCTTTATAAGATCCAGAGCTACAAGCGCTACCTGAACTATAAAACCGACTACCATGCCTGCAAAGGCTCCTTCCTTAGTAGCCCGCTTCCAGTACAGGCCTCCCATGAGCGGGAAGAAGTAAGAAGAGCTTGCAATGAAAGTTGCAATATGAATGGCATCAATAATATTTGGGATTATAAATGAGCCTGCCGTTGCAGCAAGTATAATAAACAGCACGCTGACCCTGTTTACCAGCATCATTTCTTTCATTGTAGCATCAGGTTTTATATACCTCTGGTAGATGTCCCTTGAGATACAGGAAGCTCCTGAAGTTGAAAAAGTGTCCGTACAGGACATGGAAGCAGCTGCAAGCCCTATTGCACTGAAGGCTATTACTGCTGGTGCAGAGGCAAAACGCTCACTTACAAAGGCTAAAAGTGCAGGTTCTGCAAGGGACATGCCTGCAGGAAATCCCATTTTTACAATTTCAGGGTATATGGTACTGAGCGCTATTGCAATCACGCCGCAGGACGCAAAGACCACAGTAATCATGAGAGCGCCAATTATCATTCCAAGGCTGGCAGATTTTGCATCTCTTGCAGCCCAGACTTTCTGCCAGGGATCCTGCTCTGTAATCCAGCCTGGAATTATGGCAAAGCAAAAAATCAGTACCATGGGAAGGCCGATCGACAGAGGATTCCACCAGTCCCCGGGCACATTTCCGAAAAGCTCTGAAGCACTTACTGCTGAAGTGCTAAGACCTCCATCAGCGACTGTTCCTACTGTGGCAAAAGCCATTCCTACTGCGAAAATCGCGAGGAAAGCGAACTGAATAGTATCTGTCCAGATAACTGCGTACAGCCCTCCAAGGGTCACGTAGAGGGACACTGCAATTGCAACAATTGCTGCAGCATAAAACGGATCAAGGCCGTAAAAAACCTGCAGCACCAGAGACAAACCTGTGATATCTGCGACTGAAAAAAGAATCATTACAACGGTAATAATAAGGGCAATTGGCCATCTTACTATGCTACCGTAGCGCTGTTCCAGAAGTTCGGGCTGGGTAATTGCAGGCAGGTGTTTAATCTTTCCTACAAGCACAGCAATTACGAGAAGGGCGAGGATATTGGGAGCTACAAAAGCCCATATAGAACCCATTCCCTGAAGCATAAAAAATCCGACAACTGCAAGAATCCCGCCTGCTGTTAACCAGGAAGCTGCAGCTGAGAATCCCAGGGCTGCGGGCCCTATTCTACGACCAGCAAGCCAGAAGTCTGTAACTGATTTCTGTCTGTTATTAAAATACCAGCCAATAGCCACAAGTCCGGCTATATAGACCGCAAGCATTACCAAGAAGATACTATAACCATCCATAAGGAAAACCTTCAAAAATATTGACTAATGTACATAAACGTATCTGTTTTATCGAAATCTTCCTAAATATTACTACATTCCTTAAATATTACCTTTTATATATTCTCATTGTATTAATATCTGAGTAAATAAATCTGTACTCTGATCCAATATTTTATTAATATCTTTGCTGCTTGATAGACTTCTTTCCCTCATCTTACGCAAGTTAACTTGGATTCAGACCACTTTTAACTTCCACCGTCTGGAAAGTAAACGCTTGCACTTAGTCCGCTCAAAACTCCATAACTATTGGGAATAAGAATATCGAAAAACTCTTCAGATTTTACAACCGCAAGAAGCACAAAAAACCTGCTGAAGATTTTATATCACGCAGGTTACTTATAGAAAAACTATAAAGTAAATCAGCCCTCTTGAGCGCAAGCGTTGCGCCGCTTGACCACGCCGACAACATCATTTTCGCTCAAGCCTTTTTTTAAAAGGCTTGTGAAAAGGGCCCCGTGCTCCCGAAACGGAATTCGGGCGGCGACTCGGGAAGGAAAACGCTTTTTCTGCCTTTTGAGATCCGCTTCATCCCAAATATTACTCATTTAATGTAAAAAAGCAGTTATCTTTCCTCAAAAGGCTTATATCTGTTATGTTTAAAACCACATAACTATGAAAGTTAAAACCAGAATTTTCAAATTGGTATCAGTTCTCTTGATCATGGTTTTGTTTGCCGGCCTCGGTTGTGTTGGCAATCAGGAAGAGAAAAAGAGTAACGAAACAATGGAAAACGCTTCTGGAAATGTCTCTGCAGGCGAAGGAACAGTCCTGAAAGTTTTCCATGCAGGAAGTCTAAGCGTGCCTTTCGAAGAACTTGAAGCCGAGTTCGAAGCCCAGCACCCTGGTGTTGATGTTCAGCGGGAAGCCGCGGGTAGTGCACAGAGCGTAAAGAAGATCACAGAACTGGGGAAAAAGGCCGATGTGCTTGCATCTGCAGATTATGCCCTTATCCCGTCCATGATGATGCCAAAATATGCTGACTGGTACGCGGCTTTTGCAAGAAACCAGTTCATTATAGCTTACACGAATGAAAGTAAGTACAGTGACGAAATCAATGCAGACAACTGGTATAAAATCCTCAGCCGGCCTGATGTTCGTTATGGTTTTTCCAATCCTAACGACGATCCCGCAGGCTACAGGTCACAGATGGTAACCCAGCTAGCTGAGTCTTATTATAATGACAGCCAGATCTATGATGACCTGATGATGAATAATACAGGTATGACTGTTACTACAGAGGAAAACGGTACAGTTCTTATACATGTTCCTGCGTCCGAAGAAATTTCTCCGAACACCAGTAAAATCATGCTTAGAAGCATGGAAGTCGAACTTACTTCTGCCCTTGAGACCGGGGAAATTGATTACCTCTATATTTACCGGAGTGTTGCCGAGCAGCATGGATTTAAATACGTGGAACTTCCACCTGAAATAGACCTTAGTTCACTGGATTATGCTGACAATTACTCAAAGGTCCAGGTCCAAATGGCTAATGGAGAAGTGGTTACAGGCTCTCCTATCGTGTACGGTGTAACTATTCCCACAAATGCCGAAAATCCTGAGCTTGCTACTGCATTTGTGAAACTCCTCCTCGAAGAGCCAGGTCAGCAGATATTTATCAAAAACGGCCAGCCCCCAATCGTTCCTGCCATTGCCGAAGGAAAAGATAAAATGCCTGAAGAGCTGCAGCCGCTTGTGGAATAAATATAAGTTAAGAGAAAGTGGAAATTAGAACAGATCGTCAGGAAAATCCCGTAAAAACGAGAATGACAGTAAAAGGTATAAAAATGAAAGCTCTGACCCGAAAAACCAGTAAATTTGAGCCTCTTATTTTCATTTTTTCCTTTCTACTGCTTGTTCTCTTTCTTTTTGTTTTCTTAACCCTCTCAAATATGATTTTTAAGCAGATTCTTGACGATTTTCAGGGATTGGTAAATACTGTAGAAAATAAGGCCGTTGTTAGCGCTATTTTTCTTTCGCTTTATGCAGGCTTTCTTGCAACCCTTATTGCTCTTTTTCTCGGAGCACCTGCAGGTTATATTCTTGCAAGGTTCGATTTTCCCGGAAAAAGCCTGATCGAAAGTATAATTGATGTGCCTGTAGTAGTTCCGCATACTGTCGCAGGAATTGCCATCCTTACGGTTTTCGGGTCAAATGGACTTATCGGAGGCCCTCTCGCAGCCTATATCCAGTTCCGCGATGCTTTGCCCGGGATTGTAGTAGCAATGCTCTTCGTATCCCTCCCCTACCTGGCTAATTCCGCAAGGGAAGGTTTCAAAAGTGTAGATCCCAGGCTTGAAAATGCAGCCCGTTCCCTTGGCGCACCTCTCTGGAAAGCCTTTCTCTTCGTAACTCTGCCTCTCTCGGCAAGGCATATTCTGATAGGGGCAATTATGACCTGGGCAAGAGCTATCAGTGAATTCGGAGCAGTTGTGCTGATTGCCTATTATCCCATGATAGGACCAACTCTTATTTATGACCGTTTTCTTTCCTACGGATTGTCAGCATCCAGGCCTATCGCCGTACTGCTTATACTGGTCACTCTTTCCATATTCATAGTAATAAGGGTTCTTTCCGCAGGCTGGAGTATATATGATAGAGATTGAATCCCTCTCCAGAAAATGGAAAAATTTTGCTCTGGAGAAAATGAGCCTTAGAATTGAGTCAGGGGAATATTTTGTGATCCTGGGGCCTACAGGAGCCGGAAAAACACTTCTTTTGGAACTGATAGCAGGTTTTCATTCTCCGGACTCCGGGAAAATTTGGATCGGCGGAAAAGAAGTGACACGCCTGCCTCCGGAAAAGCACGATCTTGTTTTTGTCTATCAGGACTACTCGCTTTTCCCTCACATGAGTGTGAAAAAAAATATTGAATTTGGCATGCGAATGAAAAAAATAAGATCTAAGGAAAAGCTTTTTGAAATCGCCAGAGACCTGAAGATTGCTCACCTGCTTGATCGCCATCCACTCACTCTTTCAGGAGGAGAGCAGCAGAGAGTCGCCCTTGCAAGAGCCCTTGTAACTGACCCGGAAATTCTGCTTCTTGACGAACCCCTGAGTGCACTCGATCCCAGGACGCAGGAAAGTGCCAGGGAACTGCTCTCAACTATTCACAAAAATAAGAAACTGACTGTGCTGCATATCACCCATGATCAAACCGAAGCCCGGATAATGGCTGACAGGATCGCAATAATAATGGACGGAAAACTCATGCAGGTCGGGACTCAGGAAGAAATTTTTGATAAACCTGTTGACAGCCAGGTAGCCAGCTTCGTAGGTTTTGAGAATATGCTGAATGGCAGGGTTATCTCTGCAGATAGGGGACTTCTGAAGATTGAAGTCGGGGAGATAACCATTGACGCTTCAGGGGATCTCGAGGTGGGGAGCCAGGTACATGCTTTCCTGAGGCCTGAAAACATAGTTTTAAGTAAAACTTCCGCACAATCCAGCGTTAGAAACTCTCTACAGGGCAGGGTTACTGAAGTCTGGATGCTGGGAGCTCTTGTTCGGGTAAAGGTTGACTGCGGGATTTCCCTTAATGCTCTTATAACCCGGCAATCGGCAGAGGAAATGAGTATCCTTCCTGGGGTTCCGGTTTATGCCCAGTTCAAAGCAAGTTCTGTCCACGTGCTCCGGTAAAAGGTGAGAATCTGTGAAAGCAAGAACAAAGCTCTGGTTTACAGAAGATGGAAAAACTATAATGGGTGCAGGAAGAGCTGAGTTACTCAGGACAATAGAAGAGGAGCACTCGCTTCGGAAAGCCTGCAAGAAGCTCGGGATCTCATATAAACATGCCTGGATGATGCTTAAAAAAATGAATGAGGCCCTCGGGGAACCTGCAGTTGTCACAATACGCGGGGGAAAAAATCAGGGGACCTTCCTGACCGACCTTGGAAGAAAGTTACTGGCTGAGTATGAGACAGGCAAACAGCTTATTAACAAAACCATAGGGGACGAGACCGCCTGGGAAAATGTAAGTTTTAAGTTATCAGCCAGAAACCAGCTGCCCGGTAAAGTGCGTGAAGTGGAAAAAAGCGGGCTTGTTTGTAAAATTACAATTGAGATGGAACCCTCAATTATAACCTCCGTAGTCACCGAGGAAGCTGTAGAAAAGCTGGATATAAAACCCGGGGACAGGATTTATGCGGTCATCAAATCGACCGAGGTAATGGTTGCAAAAGCAGTCAGTGAAAAAGAGCAGATAAATGCTAGTTCGAAAGAGACGGATTACTCCGAGTGAAAACTGTAACCCTAATTTAACAGAAGTATACATTTTGTAGTGTGTAAATAAATGTTACACTTCGGTTTTCCGAATTCGGTTCAAAATTCATCGTATGCTTTTGGATTTTTAACACTTTCTTTTTTCTGAAAAACTTTGCGCCGATTCAATGAATATACTTCTGGCATGCTATTTACGCCTTTAAGCCTTCTGAATCCTTATTTCTTCCTTTTCTCCAAGGCATTTCATTCAACAGAAAGTTTCAGATCTATTCTTCCCCCGGACGACCATGACCGGGACTTTTGAGTTTCTTACTACTTTTTCTGCAACGCTCCCCATTAGAAACCTTTCGAGTCCGGTTTTTCCGAGTGTGCCCATTACTATCAAGTCAATATTGTTATTTTCTGCAAACTCTATAATCTCATTGCTCGGGTACCCATCTAAAACAACCTCTTTTACCTCCACCCCTGAAGCCTCTCCAATCTTTTTGATTATAGATACTGCTTTTTCCCCGTCATTTCTCATAACTTCGTAGATTATTTCTTTGCCAGCAGTCCAATTTTCAGAAATTGTAGACTGTGTATCTACCACGTAAAGGGCGTAGACAGCGGCTCCGCTAAGTTTTGCAATCTCAATACCGTGATAAATGGCCCTTTCGGAATTCTCGGATCCGTCTGTTGCAATCATTATATTCCGGTAAAACTCGCTCATCATGTTTTGTTCTCCATTTGCCTTATGCATAAAGTACAGATGTGACAGGATAGATTGATTCAGTTATATTCATACAGGTTCGATTTTCAGAGTTACTTGGGTTATTGCTTTGCAATTGGAGTAAAATTCAACATTAAAAGCCGAATAAGTATGTTAAATGAGTATATTTTCAAAAATAAAGGGATTATAGCCTTTTAAAAAGGCTACCTGAATATTTCCCTGTATACGCTGCTGGCTCAGACCTTTTCTGTTATTTAACTGCTGCATTCAGTCCTGACTCTTTTTTCTTATCAGGACGAAAAATGCTGCGAGAGCCATAAATGCAATACCTGTTACCATCTGATATCCCGGAAGACTCTCTTTGGCAGGCAGGACTTCAGTGTTGATTTTGATACTGTCTGAAACCTGGTCATGCCCGTCAGCATCCTCATAAAGAATTTCACTATTGAGCGAATAGGGCTTCGGGGTTGCGGTCTCATCCACATCCATATCAAAAACAGCAACAGCGCTTTCCCCTGCATTCAGGTCTCCTAAATAGGCCTGATCGTCAGTTGTGCTGAAGGGATCAGCTGCACTGACCCGGACAGTCGCATCTTTTGCAGGTTTTTCCCCGACATTTTTATACGTAACGCGGAGCATTCCGCCTTCATCAGGGTAGAGGTCACCCGTTACATTTGTAACTTCAAAGTAAGGCTCTTCTTTGACTTTTATCTCAATAGGCTGTGTCTGAGTCTTGTTTTCATACCAGATTCCTACGTCCTTATTGGTTACAACACCTGTAGTAGTGTCAAAATCGTCTCCTCCTACCTGAACATTGTTCTGGTACTGGTACGAAAGTTCAAGAGTTAAAGGATAGGTACCTGCAGAAGCATTTTTGTTAATCTCAATTGTAAACTTTGTAGGGCTTGAGCTCTGCTTCCCCTGTTTGAGAGTACCTGCTTGCTGGGGCCCTGATTTGACCTTAATATTCGGGTCGTCGGATTTGAGGGTTGCAAGGATGCCCACTGCTGTTGTAGCCTGGGCTTCATACTGCATTTCGGACTGCTGGAGCATCTCATCTACATAGCTTCCTAGATCGACTTCGTTTTCAGATTCAAAGCCGGTAATCTCGCCCTTATTCATCATTTCTACATTAAGGGTTACAGTGTCTCCTCTGGAATACTCATTGTCTCCAACGAGTGTTGCGTTAAGGTCAGGCCCTCCGTAGACATTGTAGTAGTTTTCACTAATGTCAAAATTTTCGGGGAGAGCTGCCTGCGCTGGTAATATTGCCCAGCAAAGGATCAGAAGGGTTGTGACAGCAATAAAAAATCCATTTTTATTCATTTTCATCACCTGGTGCGTTCTCATCATTCTTACTTCTTTTACGGTGTACGTTTACGATCTGGTAAAGGGCGATAAGGATAATCAGTATAATTGCTACACCTGTCGTGCTAAACCTCTTCTCTGTGGCTTCAAGAGGTATGTTCACTTTCATGTTCTCTGAAAAGGAGGATTCCCCATCTTCATCAACATATTTTATTTCGCTGTTTATGCCGTAATTCTTCACAAGGGCTTCCTGATCTGCCAGGATCTCAAATCTGGCAGTTTTGCTTTCTCCGGGTCCTATATCTCCGAGTCTTACTATCGTTTTCTCAGCACTAAGAGGACTCATGACAATTATCCGGGCTAAGGCATCTTTTGCTACGCCCTCTCTGGTGTTTTTGTAGGTAACTTCAATAGCTTTACTCTCCCCCTGGACTAAATTTCCGGAAACGTTCGTTACTTCGAATTTCGGTTTATTTTCTATAGAGATAGGTAGTCTAAGAGTTTCGATTTTCGTTTTATACTCTCTTGCGTACTTCGTATCCGTCAGACCCAGGTTTATTACATCCGCAGTTACAGTTCTGACGTTTGCCTGGTATTGATAGCTCACAGGTAGGAGAAGTTCATAATTCCCGGCAGGTGTATCGCTATCTATTTTTATTGTATAGCGAAGGTCTGCCGTAGAGCCTGTCTCAAGCTCTTCCACACTCTGTAGACTGGCTGTCGGTTCGACTTCGACATGCTCCGTCTCAGAAACAAGTGTGGCTTCAATGTCTTTTGCTGTTGTACAGTCTTTCTCTTCTTCTATCTCAGCCCCTGCAAGTACCTCCTCGGCTGAATCTGGAATTTTATTCTGGTTTACGTTGAGCCTCTGGAAACCGTCTATTACTCCACCATTAGCAATTTTAACCTGAAGGTCTGCAGTTTCTCCTCTGCGGAGTTCGGAATTTCCTGTAATTGAAGCCCGGATAACTGGCTCCCCATAACTCCGGTAATAGTCTACGGTGTATCCATGCTCCGGAATGAGGTAATTCGTTTCATCGTCGTCACCTTCTCCGAGGGCTGGAAATGCAGTCACTGATAATATTGATAGGATTAACGCAAATATTGCAATTTTTCTAATCATTTTTTGCCTTAACTTTATGGGCACTCGTGTCATATCTCGGCCCCCTGAATTTGTTTTTGTGTCTCGATCTCTTTCTCTGCTTGCCTGAGTCCTTTTCTTCTATCTCGCCAGGAATCAAGAGTAATAATAAGCGGCGGGAAAACTACAAAGGTTGCCAGGAGTGCCAGCACAACATCGATAACAGTGACCATGCCGAAATCGGCTATCATTGGGAAAGGAGAAGCGATCAGTGCCATGAATCCGAATACTGTCGTAGCGCCTGAAGCAACGATTGCACTTCCTATTTTGGAACTGGTCATCTGGATTGCTTCCATAGGACTTTGTCCTTTATCTTTTTCTTCAAAGTAACGTTCCATCATGAGGATTGCATACTCGGATCCGACTCCCAGAATTAAAGCTCCCAGGGTTGCTGTCAGAGGAGTGTAGTCGATATTAAGGTAGCTCATGACTCCTCCTGACCAGCCTATTACTATTATCATTGGGATTACAGGAACCAGTGCTTTCACCCAGTCTCTGTAAACAATATAAAGTCCTGCGAGCACGAGAACAAGCCCCAGGAAAGTCATTGCCACTCTTCCACTGGTAAGAGCAGTAATAACCTCCATAAACACGACAGAATTTCCGGTAATCGTAACATCGGTACCCGGCGGGGCCGGCATCCACTGCAGATCCTGCTTGACAATATTCGTGAGTTCTTCAATCCCTGTTAGTTTGATGTCCGCAACCGCATTCCCTATATTGAAGTTCAGAAGAAGCATATTTTTCCCGTACATGTAACGGTTCTTCTGTGCCTCAGGGATCTGGGAATATATGTCCTCTATCGCCTGGCTGGTATCGGGAATTACTCCCCCATTTCTTTCCTTTACGAGCGGTACTATACTCGTAGCGCTGTAAATATGGCCATTGGACGCTACCTCATGTTCGGAAAAACGATCTATCCATTTAAGAACATCCGGGTTTGCCGTATCCTCAACTTTGATGATAAGGTTTAGTTCATCGCTTCCACCCATGATATCTCCCATATGTCTCAGATCCACAAGGGCAGGCATATCCTGAGGTACAAAAGTTTGTACATCAGTCTGAATAGGCACGGACTGATCAAGGTAAAGACCACCAAGACTGAGTAAACATGCAATTCCCAGTACGAGAACGTCGTACTTGATAGTCATATTCGTAGTCTTCTGGAGAGCTCTTCCAATCAGACGGTCGCTTTCGCTGCCCTCCTCAGACTTTTCCTTCTTTCCCGAGTTTGAGGGTTTTATCTTATTTGCGATCTTCCTCAGTGGATTTCTATCCGAGTATTTATCAAATAAGGAAATCGTTACAACACCTACGAAAATGGAGGAGAAGTAACACATTAAAATGCCTATCATGAGCAGTTTCCCAAAATCCTGAATCATTGGCACAGTAGATGTAAAAAGGGAGAAAAATCCGAGAGCTGTCATTGCCAGAGCTATAAGGACTGCAGGACCGGTATGCTTTACGGTTTCTATAACCGCTCTTGTTTTGTTTCCTTTTTCCTGCAGTTCTTCTTCCAGTCTGTTATGGAACTGGATGGCATAGTCAATCCCCACTCCTATGAGGATTGGGAATGCGGACATAGAAACCATGGACATGGGAATCCCTACATAACCCATAGCTCCGAAGGTGTAAACAATGCCCAGAAGAACTACTGGCAGAGGGAGAAGACACCAGCGGACATGTCTGAACACGAGGAGCAGTACGATAACCATGAAAATCGCTGAAAGTCCTAAAAGTACACCCATACTGGTATTCATCTCATAATTCATGGAAATCTGGAACGCCGGGTCACCTGTAACAATAATATTGTAAGACGGCGGAAAATCCGAAAACGAAACGGCACCTTCGGTTGCAGTAATAATATCTTGCTGCGTCTTGTCGCTGGCTGAACCGGCCATGACTACAGATATCAGCATATGAGTGTTGTCAGGGATAATCTGGCCGAAAATAGCAGGGTTTTCATCTATAATGGTTTTTATTTCCTCATCGGTTTCAGGAAGCGCGTACCTTCCTGTCATCCGGTAGTTAACCTGTTTGATAAGGGAGGCAGGGCTTGTAGTCTCAATTACCCCATCCGTTGCCTGTAACTGATGCTCTAACCTGTCTACAGCTTTCATCAGGTCAGCACTTTTTACATCGTTGCCCTCTACCATTACCACAACAGATTGTGTCTGAAAAATATTCTGATAAAGGTGATCATAATCCTGGTAGAGAGGAGAGTCTTTTCCGACAAAGGTTTCTGTTCCTGATTTCATCTCGATTAATTGTGCTCCCTGCGTTGATATTACTATGAACAGGAAAGCTATCAGGAGTACGGAAAAACGGTTGTTCTGGATAAAAAATCCCAGTTTTTCAAAAATATATTTAATAGTGGATTCCCCTCATAATTTTTTATATGAAGTTCGATTTAAGAACCTTGAGACACGCGTTCAACGTGCCTGTTTTTCTCTTTGGGCTGGAGGCTTACTATCGTTCAAGCCTATTAACATATATTCGGACACACATTTTTATTATTATTTAACTGTTTTGCAAATTCTTTAGCAGTTTAGATCTGCTGACGTATATAGACAGAAAAGATTTAAGTTTATTGTTACATTAGGGGTAACAGATGTTCACACAAATTAACCCTCAGTTAATTCACAACCTTGAGAAACTCGGGCTAACTGAAAATGAAGCTAAAGCCTATGTGGGGCTTGTAAGTTTGAGAGAAGCTACAGCCCGTGAAATCCATGAACTTACAAATGTACCGCGAGCCAAAATTTATGAGATCCTTAAAATACTCGCTAAAAAAGGCTACATTGAAGTAAGGCAGGGCTCTCCGACTTATTTCCGGGCAGTTGATCCAAAGCAGGTAATTGAGAAGATAAAAGACGAATTTATTAACTGCTCAATCGAAACACTTGACCAGCTCAACGAACTGAGTTATGAGCTTCCGAAAACTTCTCCTGTGTGGTGTGTACAAAGTAATTGGGGAATAAAGAACAGAATACGTGAAATCCTGGCCAGGGTAAAACAGGAACTGATTATCTTTTCGTCCAACCCTGAATTCTTGAAGGAGTTCGAACCCGAACTAAAAAATCTGGAGAAGACCTGCAATTTGATTTTTATAGTTAATGAACTGGACAGGTTCAGATCACTACCTTTTGAATTCAGAGAGACAACTAAAGAATTCACGGAATTTATAAATAACATTGTAATTGAGGGAGTCCGGTATAACGAAGAATTTTTCATGATTGCCGATGGGAAGGTATCAATTGGGGTTCATAGTGCAGGAAACAAAAGAGAAGCAGTGGTAATCAAACTCCCGATTGTATGTTATATGCAGAAAATGATCTATGATCGGGTGCTCGAGCCTAATTTTGTCAAAAAGGATAGGTAGTCGGCTTACGATTGTGATCTCTTAATTTTTTAAACCTCGTAGTGTCTCTACGACTACTGTTTAAGCCTGGAGTTTACTTAATAACAGCTTAAATCAGAAGTTTATTTAATAACAGTTTAAAGCGGCTTTGCACCTAAAGTACGTTTTGCACCTAAAGTTTATGACCTGTACCTAAAGTCTGGACATGGCAAAAAGTAAGGTTTGGGAAAGTAGTAAGAATAAGAATTATAGTAATACTAGATTAATAAATTTTTTGAATCCGTTGAAGAAGAGTCTTTCATCCAATTTGAAGAAGATACTATTAAAGCACATTTAAATGTACCAATTAATGAGAGAGTATAAATATATTAATAATAAGGAAGATTTATTCTACTAAATATATAAATTTCCTAGTTATTTAGTATCTAACTGACGACGAAAAATTTGTACAAATTAACCAATAGTGGCTGAAAAAAGGATCAAATTTGACGACTTTGTTATCTTTCTTGTTTTGTTCATAATACCACAATCAACATTGAATAAAGAAAGCTGGGGGGAACCTATCAATGAATCAGACCATTGAGTCACTCGAACCAACAACCAGGGCATTTGTAGAAAAACTAAATAAGCAGGGTGGAACGCCGCTCTACGAACTCTCGCCGAAAGACGCTCGAAAAGTTCTTGACGATTTGCAAGCTGCAACGGAAGTGGCAAAACTTCCCGCGGACATTGAAGACCTAAATCTTCCTGTCGGTCCTGACGGACATGTTTCGATTAGAATACTAAGACCGAAAGGAAATAAGGAAACATTGCCAGTAGTGATGTACTTCCATGGTGGAGGCTGGGTGCTTGGGAACAAAGATACGCATGACCGATTGGTTCGGGAAATTGCAAACGGCGCCAAAGCAGCGGTTGTATTTGTCAACTACACACCGTCTCCAGAAGCCCAGTACCCAAAATCAATCGAAGAGGCATATGCTGCGACAAAACACATCGCAGAGCACGGGAAAGATTTCAATCTGGATACTGCAAGGCTTGCAATTGTCGGCGATAGCGTAGGCGGAAACATGGCAGCAGCTGTTTCACTCCTAGCAAAGGAGAGAAACGGTCCGAAAATTGACTATCAGGTTCTCTTTTATCCTGTGACTGATGCTAATTTCCACACCCAGTCTTACAAGCAGTTCGCAAACGGCATCTGGCTTACCCGTGAAGCGATGAAATGGTTCTGGGACCAATATTTGCCCGATGAGAAAGAACGCAAACAACCGACAGCATCTCCATTACAGGCATCTATAGACCAGCTGAAAGGACTACCGCCAGCTCTTATTATTGTTGATGAAAATGATGTACTCCGTGATGAAGTTGAGGCGTATGCCCATAAGCTGATGCAGGCCGGCGTAAATGTTACAGCCGTCCGATACCTGGGCACTATACACGATTTCGTTATGCTAAATCCACTTGCGGGCACACCTGCAGTCTGCAGCGCAGTAGGTCAGGCGAATGAACATCTCAAGTGCATCTTTGCTTTCAAATAATAATCGACTTTAATTTTTTTAAGACATGCATTCTTAATATAATTACAGTTTTAGCATTTGTATTCAAAACAATATAACACTCTGAAATCTTTCATATTTTTCAACTTGCACCTAGAGTCTAGAGTCTGCACCTAAAATACCCAAAAAATCAGACTTTAGGTGCAAAGTCGTTTAAAGCAGAAGTTATTTAATAATGTTCAAGCCCAATGTTTACTTTTCCTGCCTAAGGGTTCTTTTTTTTCTTTTGAAGATAGTCTCAGTACTATCGATACTATTAATATAATCGCAAAACAATCCTTCTATAAATATAATCTTGAGGTAATCTTTCTATAAGGCTTTC
This sequence comes from uncultured Methanosarcinales archaeon, assembly GCA_964435275.1. Lineage (GTDB taxonomy): Archaea > Halobacteriota > Methanosarcinia > Methanosarcinales > Methanosarcinaceae > Methanosarcina. The sequence continues at coordinate 15,485 of CAYSZA010000011.1, forward strand.
TCACAAGCCCAATTATAGAATCCGCAGGTGTATGGCATGAACAGTGTAAAGATTGGAAGCGTTACTATTCGATGGCTGGGCCACGCTGGTTTTCTGCTCGAAGGGGAAGGGAAAAAAATCTATATAGACCCTTACGACCTCAGTGAAGAACCGGCTTTCGAGGATAAGGCCGATATTCTGTTGATTACCCATGAGCATTTTGACCACTGCAGTCCTGATGATATCAGAAAAGTCCGGCGGTCGGACTCAACCACCCTGATCCCTGAAAATTTATCCCTGCAATTCAAAGGAGACGCAAGGCGGATCGCGGAGGGAGATGTGCTGGCCGATGGACTTGAAATAAAAGGCACAAGGATTGAAGTAGTTCCGGCGTATAACATTGATAAACCCTATCATCCCCGAGGATTAGGAGTAGGATATATAGTGGAACTTGGAGGAATCCGGATCTATCATGCAGGAGACTGCGATTTCTTCCCTGAGATGGAAAATATCAGGGCCGATGTTGCCCTTCTGCCTATAGGGGGCACGTATACAATGGACGAGAAGGAAGCAGCAAGTGCGGCCGCAGCCATTTCCCCAAAAGATGTAATTCCGATGCATTACGGAAAACCAGAAGTAACGGACGGAGATCCCGAAAAGTTTAAAGCCCTTGTACTCGGCAAGAACCCGAATATTAATGTAATTATCCTTGAGTCCTGATTTCGGTTTTAAAGAAGCCCAGAAATCAAACTCCGGGACGAAACTTCAGGATTGGTCTATCCATGTCGAAAATAGCTAGAAAACAGCAGAAAAACCTGATTCAGGTAATCGCAAGCCAGCGCATGTGGCGGCTATTTGAGCTTGCGAAAAGGGAGCATGCAGAGCATCCTGACCGCAGCGAGCGTTACGTGCAACTTATCAGGAATATTTCTATGAGAAACCGGACAACCATTCCAAGGGAGATAAAAAGCAGGATCTGCAAACACTGTTATGCGTTTCTTGTGCCCGGAAGAAATGCTCGTTACAGGCTAAAGGAAGGATATGTCGTTGTTTCCTGCCAGCGCTGCGGAAAAGAAATGCGATATCCTTATAAAAAACTAAAGTAACGGCTAGCTGGATTTATAGAGTCTGCGCTTCAGGCAGCCTCTAAGATTCTCAAAACGTCCCGGACTTTTTAATATCTCAGGATTTCTCAAATCTTTTTTCCTCTGTTAAGAACCAACATCAACTTAAGTCCTGGCAGGACTCTCATGGCCTCGCATCTTTTTTATGGCTAAGGCTATCTGTTTTGCAATAACGGATTTAGGACCTTTATCGTCCACGAGCACTCTCCCGCTTACTTCCCACCAGGATTTGGGATAGGCTTTTTCAGGCTCTACTTCGGGATTCAAGCCAAGCTGCCGGGCTGCTTCTTTTATTTCATTAAGTTGCGGTTCCTTTATTGCATTTTTCCGGGAGATAATTCTGCCGCTGCTCCTTGACTTTGTCTGGTCGAGATATACTGGCCAGATTACAAGTTTTCCCTTATCTCTCATCATCATGTTATCTTCGTCCTAAATTGCTTTCATGCGATTTAAAACTGCCCCGGAAACCTCTTCTGATCAGGGCTATTTTCCTTCCAAAACTTTTTTGACCATAAAAATTTTTATTGAACCTGCAACCTGTAATTATTTATCTTCCCCGAACAAGTTTTGCATGGTGTTAATGTGATTCCGTCGTTTGCAATCGATGAAAAGGTAAGAGCTTATATAAGAAAAAGCGGACAGGATTTCAGGCTCTGCACATCCCCCGAAGGACCAGTACTTCTTCCACTCGGTACAGCAGATCCCAAGCCTTCGGATCTTAAAATCCTCATTGGTAGTAATGTTCTTTATGTTTCCAAGCTCCAGGCAAAATACATAAAGAAAGTTGACTGGCCTATGGTGGAAAGGTTCCTGAATAAACAGAGTTAATTATAGATAGATTCAAAATTTCAGAACCTGAAACTTAGCAATATAGTTAAGGCAGAAAAGTCAGGTCAAAGGCTATATATTCAGAGTCTATTCTCAAAGCGTAGAGAAACTCTTGTGCTTACTATTTTCAGTAACCTGGGGACACGACCGGAAATAGTATAACAGAAAAAATGATATGAATAGACGAGAGAGTAAAAACGGGCAGGAGAAACCAAGTGATAACCGAAAACCTCGAGTTTTTAATCCATGTTTTCACAATTATCTTCGTTGTTGTCAACCCTATCAGCGGAGTAGTGACTTTTATCTCGTTGACCAGCAAGATGACAGATGAGGAAAAAAACGAAATCGCAAAAAAGTCAGTCATACTTGCGTGCGTAATTGCCCTTTTTTTTGCAATTGCAGGAAATATCATACTTAACCTGTTCAATATTAGCGTGGATTCGCTGCGGGTTGCAGGAGGAATCCTGCTTTTCAGCATTGCTTTTGATATGATGCATGCTAAAGTCTCAAAGGGGAGGATTACTGAAGAAGAGATTTCTCGCTCTCAGGAACGAGAAGACATCTGGGTCTTCCCGATAAGCCTTCCACTTCTGACAGGGCCCGGTACAATCAGTACAGTGATTGTCCTGATTGGAGGAGCAGAAACAATTGCGCAAAAAATAATAATTCTTATATCAATCATACTGACGTTCATTATCTGCTATTACATCTTCCAATTCTCAAGGGGGATTCACAAACTGATAGGGTATAATGGGATGCTGGTCTTTACAAGGCTGATGGGACTTTTGCTTGCTGCTCTCGCTGTGGATTTAACTGTTAAAGGTATAATAGATATGTTTCAGTTAGTAGTTTGAGACTGTCAGTTTTACAGACTGTCTCAAAACTCAAACAATTTCTGCAACTGGACAATGGGAAATGTTAGATTTAAATTCAGATCGGATATTTTTCCAGAAATCAAACGCAAATTAACCCATACATAAAATAATTCACTCCAATTATAGAATCGAGTTTAATTTTGAGATAGCCTGAAGATGAAGTGTTTTTCCCATAGAACAACTGCATTTTAACCCAATCACAAAAGAAGGCAGACGGGCATCTGGTCTATATGCATATCGGGAAGAGGAAGGTTATAGCAGACAGGCCAGAAAATCCCGCATGATATCTATTACCTCGCATTCAGTTAATTCCTGTCGAAGAACATGTCAGAAGCTATAAAACAGGTCAGAAAAAATCACTAATTTCCCCACAAAACTACTGCATTTCGTAAAAGATCCCAGCTTCAAACCCTTGGAGCGAACTGCGTTCAGGTCAAAAATACAGTTGTTTTATGAAAAACAGGTATTCTCAATTTTGGGGAGAGTTAATTTATCTGGAGCACAAGGAAGAATCTTCTTTCCCCAGGGCAAATACAAAAATTCTTGAAAATGAATGCTGGAACTTAGGGAAAAAAAAGATTTCCAATTACTCTTCCCGGTTCATATATGGTTTACATCCTGACTTTGTAGGCCTCTCAGGCACTCATTTTTTAGGTCGATATATTTAAAGATCCTTGATTATAAGCCAGATAGCGCAGAAGGCTATCTATGAGAAGGTAAAAACTGCAGAACCTGAACTTGTTTACCTGTTATTCAGGGGCACAGGTTGCGGCACTTCAGCTAGTAAAGGCAAGAGAGTCACGCTCGAAGAAAGACTTGTGCAACCACCGCAGGAAAAGCTGCAACCTTTGAGGGAACTTTATTGAAAAGAATACCTCAGTATCTTTTCTTGAAAAAGATTCCCTCTCCCCCATGTAATTCTTCCGAAAAAATACATCGGTGCTCAAGCTTGCTTCCGGACTTCATTAATTAATTGTGCCGTCTTGACCGTGTTTCCGATAGAGATAAGGTACATAATGAACGATAGAAGCCACCCGATTACGGGAATAAAGAACATTGCAACTATACATATAGCCGTGATTAGTGCTTTTTTGTCTTCTTCAATGTAAATGTACCCCCATCCTGGCACAAGAGATAACAGGAACGCCATAGCTAATTTTTTTGGCCCTTTTTCCTTCTCTATTTCAAGACATTCCGGACAGAAAGTGCCCCTTTTTCCTACATATTCTAATTTTTTGAAACATCTTGCACAGTAAGAATATCTTGATTTTACAACTCCCACTAAATTTACCAGTTTACCGTCATTATCAACATGTATATGCTCCACTTTGAATACCCCCTGAAAAAGACGACTAAATATAAGAACAAAAGGGGATATATTAAAATGTGATGTGCATAAAAAAGTATATTCAGAAAGTGCAAAACTTTCCCTGTATTTTAAACAGCGGAATTAGAACTGAAAAAATTACAAATTTAACAACGTTGTTATTCAATTATTTCAAGTGAAATCTTGAAAGCAACCGGATGTATACTCCTTAAACATGCACTGTGTCGCCATATGGACGTCTTGTCCAATCGTCAAGCTAGTGCTTCGATTCTAAAGTCAATTCCTTAATTCCTGGAAAATCTGTGATCTTCGGATCTATTAAAAATTCAAGTTTTATGAACCTACTTCGGAATCGCAGTACTGGTATTATAGGAATATCTAAACTATTTTTGTAGGATTGCTGGTTAAAACGCAGTAGTTTTCCCATAAAACTACTGGACTTGGTTCAGTTGGCAGTGCTGTGAATTTGCTGTAAATTCTAAGTCAAGTTTTTGTATGCTGTGGGAGAAATTGACCGTCTGATATTGATTTTTTGACTCAATAACTTCTTGAGATTTGTGATTGTACAGGAAATCAGGCATACTACCTTAGTTCAGTACTACAGAAGAGCCGGAGTAAATATATATATTCAATTCATAATAATTATGTTTATTCTGTATTATTATTTAGCAAGTATTATATAAAATGACAAGTACTTGAAATTTATGGGGAGAAAGGTAATATTGTTTATGGCGCTAATTTTTGTTAGCGGTTTAATGATCACTACCGCTGGAGCGGTACCGGTAATCATAGGCTTCAAAGATAAAGCTGATCCAGAGGTTGTACAGCCTCATGGAAAAGTAATGCACAGCTACAAATACATCCCTGCAGTGGCTGCTGACATTCCGGAGCAGGCGATTGAAAACCTGAAAAAGAATAACAAAATCGGATATATAGAACCGGATTATAAGGTAAGTCTGCTGGGAGAGACCATACCGTGGGGAATAATTAGAATCGGGGCTACATTGGTACATACAAATTGCAACAAAGGGACTGGAATCAATGTTGCAATAATAGATACCGGAATTAATTATAATCATCCTGACCTGTGTGACAATTATAAAGGAGGATATGATTTCGTAAACGATGATGTTGATCCTCTTGACGATAACGGGCATGGGACACATTGTGCTGGTATCATCGCTGCGGCAGATAACGATATAGGAGTTATCGGCGTTGCTCCTGAAGCCAATCTCTATTCACTCAAAATAGTTAATAGTACAGGAAGCGGTAATATCAGCGACTTGATAGCCGCAATTGAATGGGCAATTGAAACCTGCAAGGATGCAGATACTTCAAACGATATTCAGATAATATCTATGAGTCTGGCTTCAAATAGTGGAGTGACAGCATTGGAAGCAGTATGCTCACAAGCATATGATTCAGGAATTCTTCTGGTTGCAGCTGCTGGAAATGATGGAAATAGAAGAGGAACAGGAGATTCCGTAGATTATCCGGGAGCCTACAATTCGGTGATAGCAGTTGCTGCAACCGATTCCATGGATAACAGGGCTTCATTCTCAAGTACAGGTCCAGCTGTTGAGCTTGCTGCCCCAGGAGTTAATATACTCTCAACCTATAAGGATGGCTTTGCTTCGTTAAGTGGGACATCGATGGCATGCCCTCACGTTGCAGGAACTGCAGCGCTGGTTCTGGCAGCAAACCCATCTTTCACCAACGAAAACATTAGAGACAGGCTTGAACAAACAGCTACAGACCTAGGGACTCCAGGAAGAGACAAACTGTATGGATATGGACTTGTGAATGCAAAGGCTGCCGCATCCGACAGCACATAATGGAACAACTATGAAAAATTAGAAAGTACCTAAGAAAATATTAGAGATAGTTTTATCTCAAGCTGGCTTATTCAGTTACAAAAACGGGACACTTCTTTTTTTAAAAAATTATCAAAATTTGATTATCAGTAAGATATTTACTGAGCTATAATTATCAGAATATTTTTATACATAGGCTCATGTAAAAGCCTGGCAGGTCGATGGTTACATTCCAGAAACGAAAACTACCTCCTTAAATCAAACTGTTTTCACAAAGATCCCTACTAGAAAATTCCCGTTTATCGGCCTGCCGTATCCTCCGTACTTAGAAAAAGATTTTAAAAAACGCATTTACTCTTTATTCATTTTCCGATACAGAACGAAAAGAATATAACTTACAAAATCAAGAAGTAAGCCGGGCTTGCAACCAAGTACCGCCTTGGATCTGTTCCACAAAATAACTTTTGCAAGCCCTCCCTCGAGTTTTTATTCTCATTTTAGGAAAAGTCATTACTTACTGATTTTATCCAGATATCCCGCCAGACCTGCAAGATATAGGACTGAAATACTAGCACAAAAAGGACAGAAAAGAATTAACATATCCTTAAGGCACTTAGCATACGTTCTCTATATGATAGGGTTTCGTCTTTCAAAATTTCGAGTTTTTTATATAATCCCCCTACATGGATTCTTTTTTCTCTTATGATTTCCATTGTTTGATCATAATGAGATCCTTCTGTTATATTGTGGTTCGCCAAATCTTCTGTATATTCTTTAATGTCTTCTTCATCAAGCTCAATTAATGTTTGAATATTTTTTATTTGACCTTCTAACGCTATTTTATCCATGTCTTCAGTCATTTAGTTTCATCTCCATAAACAATAATGGTAACATCCTTTCCCTTATTTGGAAGCCCCACAGGATAAGGAACCCACACAGAATCAATCGAGCAAGAAAATACAAGGTCTTCCGTGAAGATATCCACAGAAGAACCTGAAAAACTCTTCAAGGTTTCTGAAGCTCCGGACCTTCTGGAGTCCTTCAATTTCCCTGTGTCCTATAATGACTGTGCAAGGCTTTCCAGCATTCCCGTTCCCACGCCTGCAGGGATACCCCGAGCGTGTACGGACCTATTTGCAGGTGTTTCACTCATTTTTCAGCCTTGATGTTCTCCTTTTTTACATAAATGTTTTTCATTATTCAGTTATTCCATACTTTACCGGAATAAACTGTATTCCCTAGATTGTTAAGATATCAAACAGAAAAAAATCCGAAGAAAGTATATCCTATATATCTCCTGCTAACCGACATCGAGTACAGGTTATATACTCAAAATAGGATTTCTACCCAGTGTCCGGCTCAAATATGGCTTACATTTATCATTGCATAGGAAGTCAATTGGGAAACCTGATGGGAGTGGCGAGTAAAACCACCTTAGAAACTCCCTGTTTTTTGATTAAAGAGCCTCTAATGCGGCCACTTCCATAATACTTTCCAGAACAAGCCAGATTGTCGGCGTTAAGACCAGAGTTGAGATTTTAGTTGAAATAGGAGCTGTGATCTGAGTTGAAATCGAATGTTTGACAGAGTTTGAATTATAATCAATATTTAAAATATTGTTTGATAAAATAACATTTTACATGTGAACATTATTTCTTCAGAACTAATTTTTCATATAATTTATTTTAAATAAGTTTGGGGATTATTATAGATTACAACCCAACGAGAATAAGAGAAGAAACCCAAACGAACGGATCAAAGCGAATGCACAGACCACTGAGAAAAGGGATAAAAAAGGGTGGATCAACACAAATGGGAACGTGGCCGGTAGGGTATGTGAGTAAGAATTGCCTGGAAGACGTTCTAATCCAAAAATGTATTGAGGGAACATCTTATTGGGGTTACTTTACCGGGGGATAGGTAATAGGAACAACAAGTCTTCCAGGCTTTCTCTGATCTTTTGAAAGTGCTTTTCCTGCAGGCGTTTTCGATGAACGGAAGGCAGAATCCACCGTAAGATCTGTAATTTTTTGATTATAGAGTATCTCATATGGTCACTGTAGGAGTATTTTCCGTAACAAGCTGTGTCCGACAACCTTATCAGGGAGTTTTTCGCTCAAGCTTTTTAAAAGAGGCTTGAGCCTCTATCCGTGTTGTTTATTAAGAAGAGGAGCGTAGGATAAATGTTAACCTGTTCCAGACCCTGCACAGGCTTTATCTCGAAAGAGAGGGAAATTGCCGCAGGCTGAAAAGAGATCGCTTCAAGCTCAAGGGAGA
>CAYSZA010000011.1:23808-25830 GCA_964435275.1 uncultured Methanosarcinales archaeon
AAAGAGAGGGAAATTGCCGCAGGCTGAAAAGAGATCGCTTCAAGCTCAAGGGAGAATTTGTCTGTGAAAATGAGAACGAAAATCGTATTTATGCTCCTTGCCCTGCTGGTGGTCTTCGTATCGGGCTGTATGGATCAAAAAAAGGAAATTGTAGTGGATAAGCCTGGCAATATCTCTAATTATGAATTTGAGATTTTTTTGAATGAGTCGGGAAATCAGACGCTTGCAAACACCACCACGTACTACCTTCTGGAAGACAATAGAAAAGTACAGGTTGTAAATATAGTAGTGAATACCAGCAAGCTTGAAATCTATCCCCCTGACACCCTGGGCGGTGGTTCAGAGGAGAATCCTATTGAGAACTTTGTACTGCTTGTGAACCCTGCAAATGAAACCACACCGAACCCGCAAACATTTAAGGAACTTTCCAGCAGAAACGAAACCTCGAATATCAATTATACCCTGACTCAGGAGATTAGCCGGAACCTGAAAGTCATAAACCTGGAGTTCAAAGAGCCCGTAACAGGTTTTATTGCATATACACTCGAAATTTCTGGAACCCAGAGCTTTGCATTCCTCAAACCCGGTTCCGAGTTTATTCGTGTGGTGCTTCCCGAGGGATATGTTACTGGCAACAGAGTATTCGGGATAGCAAGGCCTGAACCTTCGAACGTAACCTTTGATGAGAAAGGAAGGCAAACTCTCCTGTGGATTTCCTCGAAGATGGGAGATCGGGAGGAAGCTATTCAGGTAAAATATTACACCGAATCAGCACCCCTGTATTTTTCAGCTGCAGTTATAGCCCTTCTCTGCGGAGTTGGCCTTGTATTTCTACACTATGCCAGAAGCAGAAAAGAACTTGAGGCTGTCCGGGGAATTTTCGAACTTGAAAAAGAGTATAATAAGAAACGAAGACAGAAAAAATAATCTGGAGGATTTACATTCCCCAGATTCATACCTTTTAGAGTCATTCTTAAATGTTCTTTAGTATGTTTTCAATATTGCTTCTTTTCCCCAGAGAGTTACTAAATTATTTATAACAGTTTGTCCGTATTTTCTAACTGATGAAAAGCTGGGGAAAAATTAGAAATAAGCGTTTCTACTTATCAAAATCAGCATCAGAAGCTGTATCTCCTGTTGTTGGTTCCCTTCTAATGTTACTGATTTTGGTTGTACTCGCAAGTGCGGTTGCTAGCAATATCATTAGTAGTTACGGAAGCGATGCAAGCTTTCGACCACCAACTGCAAAGATTACTCTAGAATCCTGCGAAGGAGGACTTTTTAATGATGGACCTTTAAATGAGAGAGCTACGCTTGAAAATAACACAATTGTGCTTTTGCATGAAGGAGGCAGCTCTCTCCCTCTTGATACTGTTTCCATAAAGATTTCAGGATACGGGAATTCTTATCAGGGTCTTGCTGACGGAACCGGGACAAAGATTCTAGGAGACATAGAGATATTTTACCAGGACCTTAGCTCGACAGGGAAAAATTCCAAATATCTTACCCGAAACAGTGAAGTCCTTAAAGACGGCTTCTGGAATGTTGGAGAGAAATTGATCCTTCGCGGACAGGATAGTTCGACATCCATTAATTCCACTGTAAAAGTAAGTGTCAATGGGAACAGTAACACCACTGACAATTATGGCTTCAAAGTAGGCTCTGAGATTACCCTGAAGGTTATTGACACTAAAAACAGGATTCTTTCTGAACAAAAAACCATTGTGAAGCATGCAAACGGATAAAATGAATATAAAGGAAGGCCTCTTTTCCATGGGTAGAAAGTTTTCTCCCATAAACTTATTCTGAGTTATTTTTCTGCCTATTACAATCCTTTCTGCCCTGAATACCACTCTTGTATTAAGCCTCGAGTTTAAAATTTTCCACGATCTCATCTCCGAAGGTCACCACATAAGTGGATAACATAATTGGATATGCTCCAGACCTACAACGTTTGAAACTTCCAGAATTGAAAGTCAGAAGATCAGCAGCCTTTTTTAGCCTGCTCATGATATCTTTCAA
>CAYSZA010000012.1:0-25115 GCA_964435275.1 uncultured Methanosarcinales archaeon
GCTTTTCGGCAATCTCTTCATCGTCAAGCTCGGCACGGATAAAAGCCGCAATTTCTGCCCTGAGTTTTCCTACGTCATGGGCTACCTCAAAAGGTACAGGGATTTCTTCTCCGGTCCAGCTCGGAACCTCGCCCATACCTTCCACTGGCTCGACTTTGATCCTGTCCTTTCCCTGTTCGCGGTCAGGCATCTCAACGACCCGCCACATGTAGCCTTTCGTAATGAAAACGGCACCCGGTTCTGCAAAATTCACGACAAAGGCTTCGTCCAGCACGCCGACTGATCTTCCGCTCACAATGTCATAGATTTCGTACTTTTTCTCATCCGGGATCATGGAGAGGTTGTCGTAATAATATTCCCAGCTCTTTCTGCGCCTTTTGAGCACATTTGAGCCTTTTTCATACCAGATTAGCCTGTAATCCCCGATCTGGTCAACAACCCTCTGCAACTCCTCGATCTGCAAATCCCGAAACGGGTACGTCCGTCTGAGGATCCTGAGAATTTTATCGATCTCGACTTCCCCGAAATCCATAACCATGCCTGCGATCTGGTTTGCCACGACATCCAGGGATTTTATGTGTGGAGAAACTTCCTCAACCCTGCCTTCCAGTGCAGCTTTCGTAATTGCCATACTTTCTGCAGTATCGTCCACTTCCATAGAAACAATAGTGCCCCGTGAAATCGCATGCAGTTTATGCCCTGCTCTTCCTACTCTCTGAAGCAGCCTTGAAACCTGGCGCGGAGACCCGTACTGCACCACACGGTCGACGTTTCCGATGTCAATTCCCAGTTCCATCGACGAAGTGCAGATAAGACCCCTGAGTGTCCCGGATTTGAAAGCTTCCTCAGCCTCAACACGGGCTTCAAAAGAAAGCGAGCCGTGATGTACCCCGATGGACGCTCCAAGTTTCCGGAAACCAGCAGCCAGAGCCTCGGCACTCTGCCGCGTATTTACGAAAACCAGGGTGGACTGGCTGTCCTCGACAATTTTCCTGATGCAGAGCAAATGGGAGGCAAACTCCGGCTCGCAGCCTACCGTATTTGCGATCTCCAGGACTTCTTTCTCCCTTATCTCACCCCCACCTGAAATTTGAGGGTTGACCACATCGAACTCAAGCAGTTTCAGCAGGGCTACCTCAATTACGGTAAAATCCCTTCCATTGCCTGCCAGGAACTTTGCAATCTCCCAGGGGTTTCCGACGGTTGCAGAAAGCCCGATTCTCTGGAATTCCCCGGAAATTTCAACAAGCCTCTCAAGCCCTACAGCTAGCTGAGCGCCTCGCTTTGAGCCTGCAAGCTCATGGATTTCATCTATTACCACGTGCGTAACGGTTTCGAGATTCTGCCGCAGGCGCGAGCCGGAAAACATAGCCTGCAGGGTCTCAGGGGTCGTGATCAGCACATCGGGAGGGTTTCTCGACTGGCGCTGCCTTTCGCTCTGCGGAGTATCCCCGTGTCGAACCTGGACTTTGATGTCGAGCAATTTTCCGAGGATCTCGATGCGGGAAAGCATATCCCTGTTAAGTGCCCTCAGAGGAGTTATATAAAGAGCAGAAATTCCCCTTCTGGCTTCGGGCTTCTTTTTCAGGATACTGTTAAAAACAGGCAGCACGGCTGATTCGGTCTTGCCTGAGCCTGTAGGAGCTATCAAAAAAGTATGCTTCCCATCCATTATATGAGGAAAGGCCCTTTCCTGAGGCTCTGTAGGTTTTATAAAACCAAGGGTTCTAAGGGCATCCTGAATTTTCGGATCAAAATAGCTGAAGATATTGTGAAATGTCATGCTTCCTGTAATCGGTTTTTGGTTAAATGTATTCAATTATATAGTTTTCTTATTTGTAGCGCCAATATACAGCGCCAATATATAATACTTCTATGCAAGCGTATCAGTGGAAATGGGAAAAGGAGAACAGAGGCAGGATAAAGGGCAGGAAAAAGAGCTTGGAAAAACTATCAAGCCCGATTTAGAGATTAAAATATATAAATCAACGTATAAACAACTTATAAATTAAGTTACAGTTATACTTATACTTGACATATTAATCAAATATACTGAGAACTAATCAAACACGTTGAGAACAACGTAACTTAAATGTCAATTTAAATATATAAATTCTATGTATAAATTAAATATGCAAGTTAAACATATAAGTTAGTACTTAAACTGAGCACGTAAGTTGAAAAAATGGGAACATCGAAAAAGTGAAAACGGACAGAGAATAAAAAATAAAATCTAATTGCTGGGGGACACGCCTGAAAAATAAGGGATTTGGGTAAAAAATCCCCACGAAACCAGTAATTTGGCAGGAAGTTCTGAGCCCTGCCCTTTCAGTCTTCTCTTTTCATCTGCGGGAAGAGGATTACTTCCTTGATGGATTCCAGTCCCGCAAGGATCATGGTAAGACGGTCAATCCCGAGGCCCATGCCTCCGGTAGGAGGCAATCCGAATCCGAGTGCATTAATAAAGTCGTAGTCGACTGTCTGAGCTTCAAGATCTCCGAGCTTTCTTTTCCTATCCTGCTCTTCAAACCTTTTTTCCTGCTCAAGGGGATCATTCAGTTCGGAATAGCCATTTGCAAGTTCCCAGCCGTTGAGGAAAAGCTCGAATCTCTCGACGAAGCCTTCTTTTGACCTGTGGTTTTTGGCGAGCGGGGAGTTTTCCACAGGGAAGTCATATATGAAAGTCGGGTTTATCAGCTTGTTCTCTACAAGGCCTTCAAAAAGCAGGGCAAGGAACTCTCCATAAGTCTTTGCCTTTTCATAATCCTCGATCCTGTTTTCGATTGCGATTTTCTTTAACTCTTCAAGCGAGTGGGCAAAAACGTCAAGCCCGGCATACTCTTTCAGGGCATCTTCCATGGAAATTCTCTTCCAGGGAGAACGGAGATTGATCGTGTTTTCGCCCATTTTGACTTCGTAGCCGCCAGTCAGCTTGAACACGAGTTCCGAGATGAGACCTTCGGTCAAGTCCATCATATCATTGTAGTCCCTGTAAGCCTCATAGACCTCGATCATGGTGAACTCGGGATTATGAGTCGTGTCAATGTCTTCATTCCTGAAATTCTTGGCAATCTCAAAGACCTTCTCGTACCCTCCAACTACAAGCCTTTTGAGGTAAAGTTCCGGGGCTATTCTCAGGAAAAGGTTTTGTCCGAGACAGTTGTGGAAAGTCATAAAAGGCCTTGCATTTGCTCCTCCGTAAACAGTTTGTAGCACCGGGGTTTCAAATTCCAGAAATTCCCTGTCAGTAAGGAATCGCCTGATCTCGGAAATGAGTTTGCTCCTCATGACGAAAATCTCTCGCTTCTCGGCATTGACTATAAGGTCAAGATACCTTTTCCTGTACCTGGTTTCAATGTCTTTCAAGCCATGGAATTTTTCGGGAAGAGCACAGAGGGATTTTGAGAGCAGGGAGAATTCAGACACACTGATAGAGTTTTCACCCCTTTTTGTCCTGAAAAGTTCGCCCTGAATACCTATAATATCTCCCGAGTCGACCAGGTTTTTAAAAGTCTCGAAATTCTCATCAGGAAGGTTTCCTTTCCTTAATAGAACCTGAATCCTGCCTCCCTGGTCTCCAAGATCGGCAAATATCATTTTTCCATGCTTGCGAATATTATAAAGTCTTCCTGCAGTTCTGACCGTTAAACCTTCGTTCTGCTCAAAATTATCAAACTTTTTCAGTATTTCAGAGATATCCCCATTCTTTTCGAACCTATAGGGGTATGGGTTAAGTCCCTTGCTTTTGATACCGTTTAATTTTGCAATTTTTGAATCATCAAAAGCCCTGTTTTCTAATAAGTTATTACTGTCAGACAGAATTACATTATCGTCGGACTCAGTAATTTTATCCGACAGATCCGTATTATTTAGTTCTATGCTCATCGAATCAGTACATCCTTTTCAGGTGAATGAAATAGATCAATCAATAAATCGACCAGTGATTAGCCAGATCAAGCGGGAATTAACCAGCAAATCAGTGACCAATCGGTAAATCAATAAGTCAGTAAATTAACATAAACCAATAATCAACAAATCAGACCAGATGCCTGCAGCAGAAGAGATTCTTCCGAAGTCATCCAATCACGTACTTATCCTGACGCCGAATGAAAGCTGCAAATCCGAATTATCAGGAACAATGACTGCTTATTAGCCTGATTCCTGACATTTATTTTTTTCTATAGACCCATGCATTTTATATAAACATTGAGAAGAAAGATCGATATTTAATTAAATTCCCTGATACCTGAGAAGAAAATATTCTCACAGGCTGTAGTTTCACAGGCTGTAGTTTCACAGGCTGTAGTTTCACAGGCTGTAGTTTCGCAGGCTGTAGTCTCACAGGTTTACCACAAGAATGCTTTTTATTAATTCCCAGAGCCTGCAATTTATCGATTAACAGGACTCAAAATCCGTTAATTCACAGGACATCTGATTTTTCAGTCAGGCCGAAAGTAATTCTGAATTCCGTCCCCTGCTCTCGCTTAATTTCGATTTTTCCATCCAGCTGGTCAACAAGGGTGTTCACCAACTGCAGTCCGAGTGAGTCAAGGCGTTCAAATTCCATGTTTTCGGGAATTCCTTTTCCATTGTCTGAGATTGTCAGGCTGAAAACGGACTCCTGTACTTCATCGTTTTTTTCTTCCCTGCAAAGCCTGATTCGAATTTTCCCTTTTTCGCCTTCAGTAAATGCATGCTTGAGAGAATTGGAGATAAGTTCATTAACGATTATTCCTAACGGGACAGCGGTATCCATATCAAAGAATGCGTCCTCTTCGAGCTCCATCGACAGACAGAGATTCTTGCTTCTGAGACTGTAAGTCTGGAAAAGATTCTCAGCTAATTTCTGAAGATATGCAGAAAAGTCCAGGGAATCGGTTCCTTCACCTTTATAAAGTTCTTCATGGATAAGAGACATTGAGAATACCCGATCCTGACTTTCTTTAAAAGCTTCGAGTACTTCTTTATCCAGAAATTTTTCGGCCTGCAGGTCCAGCAGTGAAGAGATTACCTGTAAGTTGTTCTTGATTCTATGATGAATTTCTTTTTTTCTGGCGTCCTCGATCTTCGCCAGGGTCTCTTCTGCCTTCTTGCGCTCAGTAATATCCCTGGAAATGGCCGAGACAGCTATAAGCTCTCCAGACGAGTTAAAAATCGGGGAAAGACTTACCGAGACATTTACTGGTGTACCGTCCTTTTTTAGCCGTAAAGTTTCGTAGTACTGAACTTTCTCGTTATTTTTAATTTTCTCGATTAACTGTCCTATTTCTCCTTTTAAATTTGGAGCCTCAATTACTGAAACATTTTTTCCCAGAATTTCTTCGGCCGAATAGCCATAAACCTGCTCTGCGCCCTTATTCCAGCTGGTAACTACACCTTCAAGGGACGTGGTTATAATAGCATCGTTTGATGATTCCACAGCATTCGCCAGTATTTTAATTTTTTCTTCGGTTTTTTTACGTTCAGTAATATCCTGAACTATTCCTTTTGCTCGAATAGGGATATTCTCCCCATCAAAAAGAACTTCGGATTGTACATGGATTGTGCGTACTTCCCCATTAGCCAGAACAATCCTGTGGTCAATATCAAGGGGATTTCCGTTAATAGCTCCCATATAGGCATTATTGACATAGTCTCGATCGTCGGGGTGTACATAGTCTAGGTATTCATTGTAAGATAGTGCTAACTTTTTGGGATCATATTCAAAAATACGATACAGTTCATCAGACCAGTTAACCTCACCAGTTATAAAATTACAATACCAGCTTCCAATATTAGCCATATTTTGGGCTTCAGCAAGACCCTTTTCGCTTTCTTCCAGCGATTTATAGGCCTTCTCAAGCTCTGCTGTACGTTCTTTAACTTTTACCTCCAAACGGCAGTGTGCTCTTTTAAGGGCCTCCTCTGTCCGTTTGCGCTCGGTAATATCTGTAGCGATCTCGAACCGCACATCCCGACCATCCGGCCATTTGATGATACGGTCCATGATCATGAAATGTCGACCCACAGTTGGGTTGTAATACTCCCAATGGTAAGGCTTGCCCTTCTCCTTTAAAATAATTGGATTGCTGCAGAAATCACAGGGAGAGTCACGCCATTGGAACTCCCGATAGCAAATTCCTCCAACGAGTTCACCACCAAACTTCTCCTTCATAGCTCTATTCGCGTACAGCACTTCATAGGTGTACGGATCAGTCACGTAGACCACATCGTCGATGCCATCAAAAATGGACAGGAGCTGCGATCGCTCGAAAGCTAACGTCTTCTCAGCCCGTTTGCGCTCGGTAATATCGCGGACAATACCTCCGCTGAAGATAGGCTTCCTATTTTGATCTGTAGTAACCGTGAAGTGGTCGGCAAACCAGCGATACTGACCATCCTTGCACCTGAACCTGTACTCAAGAGTTCCGAAGCCCAGGTCAAATGCCTGCGCTAACTTTGCAGCAACCAGCGGGCGGTCATCGGGATGAACAAAATCAAGAATCTCATTGGTACTCACTGAACTTATCTCCCTGGCAGAGTAGCCTGTGAGCTGTTTTATTACAGGGCTCATGTAGTCATAGCGATCAGTCAGAAGGTTTCGCCGGTACGCTGCATCGAGCGAGTTCTCAATTACCCACCTGAACCGCTCCTCGCTCTCCCGCAGTGCGCCCACTAAGGCTTCGCGTTCCGCCAGTGATTGAGCCAGTTTGAGATTGCTGTAACCTAGCTGCGAGATAATGCTGGCAAACTTCATGAAGAAAACCATGATTCCATTCACAGTCTCTTTGCTCAACCGTGGAACTTTTTCAAGCGCGGCTATATATTCGTCCTCATTGAAGCCATATTTTCTAGCCTGGGATCGGAAAAGCTCATAGTCCAGAGGCTCGCCCTCAAAAAAGAACTGCCCTAGAAAGATATTGCCGACATGCTTTCCGCCCACAATAATGGGAGTCGCTATGTCCCACATATTGTTTTTGCATTTGTACGCCTTAAACTCACCAGGGAGAACGCCCGAGGATAGTTTTGTATCGCTTTCCATGCAATGCTTGCAGGTCTCAGGGTAATTCCTGTGAAATTTTGTGCAGATATCCTGCCATCCAACACCTACCAGAACATTGCCTTTAATATCGATTATGCCTATAGGAATGTGAGCAAGCTTATAGAAATCGTCCATAAGTGACTGGATCGCCTGGGTATCAATGATCTCGGCAAGCTTCGGGTTAACCATCTCCCGATTAGGTGAGAGAATATTTTCCAACTTCAGCTTGGTACGCTGCTCACTCTGGCGCAGCTCCTCCTCAACCTTTTGACGTTCTACAATGTCTGCAGCCTGTCGAGCGAGAATATCGATCAGTCTTAACTCATGCTCGTCCGGAACGTGAACCTTGCTGTAGTGAGTTGAGATAATACCAAGCAGTTTTCCCGACCGGTTCACCAGAGGCGTGGATTGAACGGCTCTTACACCTTCGTCCAGAAGTATACCAAGCGCTTTGCTCCCTGAAAAGATTGGGCTACAAGTAATATCATGAATGACCACACGTTCCATCTTTTTCATCACAATTCCACATGTAGCCGCTTCCCCTGCATCCACAAGCTCGAAAAATTTTAAGAAAGGAGGGTGAAAACCCCTCTGAGCTGCTATTTTCAATTTCCCAGTTGATAAATCCAGAATCTGGATATTCCCTTTATCCGCTCTGGTAATTGCAATTGCAGCCTCAACCATTTCCTGAAAAAGTGAAAACGAGTTGTCGCCTTCGATATACCTTGTGCTCAATTTGTGAAGAATGCCAGTGTCTCGGACCTCTACTTCGAGCTTATCCTTGAGTTCGATCAGTTCATGCTTCAAGCGCTTGCATTCGAGAATTTCAGCGCGCAATTCCTGATTAATTTTGTCCAGTTCGTCGTATCTGAGACGATCAGAAATAGTCATAATTCTCCAATCCTGCTTTAATTGGGTATCATTACTTCTTTCAACTCTTCATTGGCTTCTAGAATTGAGACAAGTGTGACTCAGGCAAATCTCCAATAAACTGATGTCAGGATTTCTTAGTGATTCTTTCATTCAGTTTTCCCTGGATACCGAAGATGATTTAAAAGCTTACATTAAACTGCCTGAAGGCAGCCCTTTTGACACCGGAGAATTTCTTGAAGTTTCTACAGTGTTAAACAGAGTAGATTCCGTAACCGCTTTTTCAGAAAAATGAGGATCAATCTGCCTGACAATTTCGATATTATATTTCAATATTAGATAAGCATTATAATAATTGCATATTAGTTCTTTCAGGATTCTCTGTAATTTCTGCTCTATTCCTGCTCTTCAAGTTCTCCCTAAACTATTCAAGGATTATCTAGTTATAGATTATCAATTTCATAAAAACATTTGGATATAATCAAAAAATCTTTTAAAAGTTTTAATACGCGAACAATCTTGAAAGAGAAGCTGGAAAAAAAGTTGAATAAGGCGTCGTTTTTTAGAGAATATGTTAAATTTGGAAAAAGGACATGCTAAGTTTCTATGAAAACATGAGATCAGGTGCAGACTATGGACTGGAGAGTTGTTTTTGCAACCAAGTTCTTCTCATACTTATAGTCTACTCTTATAGCCTGCTCATACTCAACGACTGACTTCCTGAATGCCTTCCGGTAAACTCATGCTTAATTTTCTGAGTTTTTGGGTTTCCTGCCCGCAGTCCTGGTTCTAACCCTTGTATGCTGCAGCTTTCGAATATTCCTGAGTAGCCCGAGCCTTGTCCCGTCAAGCAAATACACCTCGGAAGTTTCAAGCTCTATTCCGCCTGAAGAGAAAGCCGGACCCAGCAGCTCCTCCTGAGTGGATTCGTTAAAAGGCACGCCTCCACATAGTTCATTAAAAGCCGGCATCACGAAGAGTTCAGGATCCGCCCACTGTGCGGGACTCTCAAAGTCAAGGTTCGCAAAACGGCTCTTAAGGATATTCGCATTGAATTTCGTCCTGATCCAGGCAGGCTCAACTATGGAGTAGCCTAAAGCGTCCGTAAAACGAACCGTGGGATGATTGTGGGCAACAATGATATGAGAGGCAGCCAGCAGTTCAGGTGCAGGCCAGGTATGCCCGTGGAAATACCCCACTCCGTCAAGAACCGCTCCGCGTGGGGAGTGAATCTTGATATTCTTTTGCCTGTTAAAAAGAAATTCGATTCCTCCATCATGGTTTCCAGGGAAAATATCAACATGCGTATATTCTGCAAGTGTTTCAAGGAAACGGGGAACCTCGCTTTTCTCCTGCCAGGAGACCTGAGGGACGTTATGCTTCACATCTCCAAGAAGTACTACCCTATCAGGGGAATTTGTCTGGATATAGCCCAGAATCTTTTCCAGCCGACTTTCTATCTGGCTAGGCAAATTGATCCCGCTCCTGTACAGATCCCACTCAATCCCGAGGTGGATATCGGCAACTACCAGTGAGGTTTCGGTATTGGTCACAATGAGAGCAGGCTCTTCAATAATAGGTATGATTTCGGGTGGCATAATCGATAAAAAATTGTTTTTTAGAATTTAAAACTGGGTACTAAACACATGAAACAGTAGCCTGAAACAGCTCAATCTCAACGCGCATAGATATATACTTTACGTTATATAAATAAAATACATGACATAAAAATGAGGATAGTAGAAAGGCTTGAGCGTGGCTGAATGAACTTAAAGCAATGGGTAGCTTCAGTACAGGAATTATTCGTACCATAAATGCAGACTGTGAAGAATCATTCAATTAAAGAAAACTTAGAGAAAAAGTGATTCCCGTGAAAAACGGGCAAAGCTTAAGATACTACAAGATGGTTAAAAAGCTTGCAGATTAATTAAGCTGCAGATGGACAGCTACTTTGCAGTTCGTATACTTCTTCAAAACTATAAGAAACCGACCTGTACAGCAAGAGTAAGTTCTGGGGAGAAAATCAATCCCCGAAGAAGCAATCCAGTTTACAGCAAAAATTCAGGTAGGGATTTAGCTCTCATACCTGAGTACGTCATCAATCGTATCCACGTATTCGATGTTAATTCCTACCTCTTCCTCTATATACTGTTTAGCATCTACGATTTCTGGTTCCCTCTCAATAATAGTAAAGCCGCCAATCTTCCTTTCCACAAACTTATACTTAACAAGTTCACTATTTTTCCTTGGAATAAGGAAAAGGGTTTTGCCTCCGGCTTTTGCCGCCTGCGCTTTTTCCAGAACCCCGCCTATAGGACCGATATTGCCTTCATTGTCAATAGTGCCCGTAAGGGTTACACTGTCATTCAATCGGGTACTGTTATCAAGAGCTGAAATTGTAAGCAAGGTCATGAGAGCTCCTGCACTGGGACCATCGACCCCTGGAGTTTCATCCGGAGCAGTAATGCTAAAGATAATATCACTGCTTGACAGTTGCCTGTCGGTTTTGCTTTCAGCCACGAAAACTGCAGTATTTGCAGCATCCTGGAAGACCATACCCATCAAAGGAGTTGTCTGGACGAGTACGCGGCCTTTTCCTGGCCTGATCTCAACAGAGATGCTGAGCAAAGCTCCTTCCTCAGAAACATTTTGCCTGATAAAGGGTCCTGACCTCTCAAGTTCGACTTTCTGGAAAACCGCAGGTCCTTGAAGGGTAGCAAAGCCTTCGATTCCTGTGGGACACATTTGAGAGCTATTTTCAAGCTCAAAGACCCTTTCGCGATAGGACTTTAACTGGGAAGCATAAGACTGAAGCGACTCATTATTCTGGTTTATCTGTGACTTGAGGTTTTCGTTTTCCGTTTCAAGGGAATTTATGCGAGTCTGCATTTCCTGAATCTGCCCTCCTTCTAAGGAGGGCTGTTCTTCAAACAGGACAAAGTAAGCGTTTGCAATAAGCGAAATAGCTAGCAAAAAAACAACAAGTTTGGACTTCATACCACCTACCACTTTTAATTTGCCTAGATCATACTTATTTTTTCCCTCTGGGACCATACAGAAAAACCGCAAGAGTAATTTTAAGGCACAGTTATAGATCTAACTGAAAGACTCAAGAAGCGAATATACGGACTTAGAAAGTCCCCTATCCAGATAAATCCGCTTACATAAAAGAAATGTATTTGTATAAACTGTACAAGCGGGTTTCAACCTTATCCTTCAGATATTTTCTTCTCAATCTCTTCTTCTTTGTCCTTCCACATTAGCATTACTTTCAGGTTTTTCTCCTTTTCCGACTTAGTAATAACTGCTCTCCCATTCATAGTCAGGAGCAAGTTAAAAGTCAGCTCCACCTGAGATGGCCTGAATTCAGCAGGAGTTTCCTCCATGTTGTCTACTACTTTTTTAGAAATTTCCTTAATCATAAGCATCGCATCATTAATCGATTCCGTGGATTTCTCTTCCAGGGCTTTCGGAGACACGAGCATTAATTTTTTTACTGTACCTGGAGCATGTCCCAGTTCGGCTAAAATAGACCCTGCTCTTAAGGCATTCTTACCGGAATTATCAATCACTTTTTCATCAACAAGTACTTTATCCAGAAATTGCCCCCCTTTAGACGATAAGGGCGCATATCACAGAAAATGAGAATGCGACCCTGAGTAAGAATAGATTAACGTGAATAAAGTAGTATATATTTGGATAAATAATTATTTACATTTTCAGGACTTCCGGTTAGAACAGAGACAGTTAAGAGAATGATGGAATAAAAAATGTTTGATATTAGTTGAAATAGATCAAAGTAAAAAATGGTCGGAAACCCGGAAAAACTGAAGATGTGGTGAATGCTACAGAGAAAAAGAGGGCAGATCGGTCGAGATCAGTCTTCGGCTTCCTTTACGTTCGGCCCTTCTTTCGTATCCTGCACGGTATAGCCCAGAGACTTTATTTTCTCCCTGATAGCATCTGAAACTGCCCAATCCTTCTTTCTCCTGGCGCTTTCACGCTCTTCAACCAGTTTCATAACTTCTTCGGGGATTTTCTTTTTTCCGAATTCGGCAAAAAGGCCCAGAACATCCGAAAACTGCCTGTAAAGGGAATGAAGCTTTTCGAGAACCTGTCGGTTTTTTCCTGATTCAAGATACCTGTTGGCTGTACGGGAAAGCTCCTTGAAAACCGTTATGGCTTTTGGGGTATTGAAATCGTCCTCAAGAGCTTCCCTGAACTGAGTTTTAAGTTCGGGAAGGGTCTTAAGAACTTCTTTATCTTCGGAATAAACTGTATCTTCTGCGCTTGCCAGGGCAAAATCAAGGTTCTCGAGCGTTTCTTTAAGCCTTAAATAATTATTTTTGGCATTTTCCGCAAAGTCGTCGGAATAGTCCAGCTTTTTACGGTAGTGGACTGAGAGAAACATAAAGCGTACAACCTCTCCACCATACTTCCCGACAATCTCGGGTAGTGTGAAGACGTTTCCTTTGGACTTGCTCATCTTCTCCCCTTCGACTATGAGGTGTTCTCCATGAATCCAGTTGCATGCAAACGGTTTTCCGGTTGCTCCTTCCGACTGGGCGATCTCGTTTTCGTGGTGAGGGAAGATTAGATCCACTCCTCCTAAATGCATATCCAGCGTGGGACCAAAGCTGTTCATAGCCATTACCGAACATTCGATATGCCAGCCCGGACGGATTCTTCCCCACGGGCTTTCATAGTAGATTCCCCTCTCAATTTCTTCAGGGGTTGAAGCTTTCAGGAGAGCGAAATCGCGGGGATTATCCTTATCATATTCATCCACATCCACCGACGCGCCAATTATAATGTTATCGAAATCAAGCTTTGAGAGTTTGCCATAATCCGGAAATGCTGAAATCCTGTAATAGACTGACCCGCCTTTTTCGTAAGCCAGTCCCTTGTCTATCAGCTTTTGTGCAAGTTCAATCATGCCGCTAACGTTTTCAGTGGCCTTCGGGTAGGCTGAAGCCCTCTTTATATTCAGCATATCAAGGCCTTTGAAGAACTCTGCCGTGTATTTATCCGTAAAATCCTTAAGTGACATTCCGGCTGCTTTAGAGTCTCTGATAGTTTTGTCATCTATATCGGTAATGTTCATTACGAGCTTTACTTTATATCCAAGGTACTCAAGAGTTCTCACAATATTATCCGTCATCAAGAAAGTGCGATAGTTGCCTATATGTGGCATACTGTAAACTGTAGGCCCGCAGGCGTAAATCGAGACTTCACCTTCCTTTAAGGGTTTGAAACCCCCTTTTTTTCTTGTAAGGGTATTGTAAACCTGGAGCATCAGTAACGCCTCTGGAGATTTAAGTACCTGGCTAAAATGAGATTAAGTTTCTTTGGATTTATTCAAATTCGATCTCAAAGTTACTCGAGTTTACCTGTTATTATCTAATTGGTCGCAGATGCTTTATTACTTTTCCCACAAACTTTTTCAAAAAAAGTTTGATCAAAAACGCAAGTCTTTTGAAAAAAGGCTTGTTCGAAAACCTTTTCAAAAAAGGTTTGATCGAAAACGGCGTAGAACCTACATGGTCGGCGTGATCACAAGCCTTATCAAAAAAGGCTTGACCGAAAAAGGGGCAATGTTTAAGGTTGAGTAACTTATCCCCTAACCCTATCGGCGTGATCAACCGGCGCAACGGTTGCGGCACAACGGTTGCGGCTCAACGGTTTCAGGATAAATTTTCCTCAAATATAGAGACTCCAGTCCTCTGCAGGATTTTTCCCAGCCGGAAAAGAGGAAGGCCCACAACATTAAAAAAGTCCCCCTCGATTTTTTTTACAAGGGCGGCCCCTTTTCCCTGAATAGCAAAAGCCCCTGCTTTGCCAAGGGGTTCTCCTGTCCTGACATAGGCTGAAATCTGTTCTTTGCTTATTTTGTCCATCCAGACAAACGTGGACTCCAGTTCGCTGATTTCCTTCCCACTGTCAAGATCAAGGACTGTAAGCCCGGTTATAACGCTGAATTTCTGTCCACTTAGCATTTCCAGCATTTTTTCTGCCTTCTCGGGAGATTGGGGTTTCCCCAGAAGTTCTCCGTTGAGAAGCACCGAAGTGTCAGCAGAAATTATAAGCCCGGAATCAAAGTATTTAGCCACGTCTCTGGCTTTTTCGACGGAATGCCTTAAGAGAAGTTCTTCAGGGCGCAGCCCAGGGTGATGAAATTCCCCGTAAGAACTGGCACGGACAAGGAAATTATCACCTATAAACTGTTTAAGCAATTCTTTTCGTCTTGGAGACGCAGAAGCGAGAACTATCTGACGCATGGGAAAACGTCAGAATGCATGGAATATATTTGTATTGCAGAAATAAGGTAACAAAATTAAAAAGGTGAAAGAATTAAAGAGAAGAATCAGGAAAATTAAACAAGAAAATTAAGTATATTAAATAATGGAATTAAATAATTAAATAATTAAGTAAGTAAATGAATTAAATAAGTAACGAAAGAATATGGAGAAAATGAAGCTTATCCGTGAACACTTTCAAAGAATCTTCTGATACTGAAGAGATCGTCGGGTTTTCCGAGAAGGATACAGGCATCTTTTGCCTGGAGGATAAAATTGCCTTCTGGAGTATAGATCAGGTCCGAACCCCTGCGAACGGAAAGTACTGTCACTCCGTGTTTTTTTCTGAAATTCAGGTCCGCAAGGCTTTTGCCGTCGAAACTTGAACCATGCCCTACTTTAAGAACCTGGATATCAACACCAGGAAGCCCATCCTTTATACTGAACCCACTATCAATACTTGTATTAACGGACAGCTTCCGAAGCATCCTGTAGCCGTTAGCTCTCACATCATTTACGAGTTTTTCAATATCCTCTTTTGGAACCAGATACTCTTCCAGCAGACGGACAAAGATTTCTACTGAGGTTTCGTACTCCTCGGGAATAATTTCATCCGCACCCAGGGCATTGAGACGTTTCATTTCCTGCAAATCCCGTACTTTTGCGATAATGCAGATGTTCGGATTCAATTGTTTTGCCATCTCCACTATTTTTCCTGCAGCTGCCACATCAGAGATCCCGATAATAAGAACTCTTGCATTCTTGGCGCCTGCATGTTCCAGTACAGCCCTAAACGTTGCATCTCCATAGTGAATATTTTCCCCTTTCTGTTTTTCCTGCTTAACAGTTTCAGGGTTTGCTTCTACAATAATGTAAGGGATACCTGCGGTTTTTGCAGCCTTAGAGACTGTTCTTCCGGAAAAACCGAAGCCTACAATAATTAAGTGATCTTTCATCTCAGGCTCGGCCTGTTCCTCTTCTTTAATGGGTTCCGAATATAAGCCATGTACAAGCTTCAAGCCATAGGTCGTGCCTGAAATCTTTTTAATAAGGAAGTCGGCAGGCTTGTAGGAAGCATTAATCAGAAAGGGCGTAATTCCCATGGTAACGATAGAAACCGCAAGAAAAGCCTGGTAAGTCTCTTCTGCCAGGAGAGAACATTCGACCCCCAGCCTGGAAAGAACAAAGGAAAACTCTCCTACCTGAGACAGTGCAAGCCCTGTCAATATGGTTGTACGGAATGGGTAGCCTAAAATAAAAGTTGTAGTTACTCCTGCTATTGCTTTAACAAGAATTAAGGCAATAGAAGCAAGAATAAGGGTAGGGAGATGATCAAGTAAATATTCTATGTTCAGGAGCGTACCTATGGACACAAAAAAGAAGCTCATGAACATATCTTTCAAAGGCATGATATTGCCCATTGCCTGCTGGCTGTACTGTGAACCTGATATGACAATCCCGGCTAAAAAGGCACCCAAGGCAAGAGACAGCCCGATACTTGAGGTAAAGAGAGCAGTAGATAAACAAATGAAAACAACGCTGACAAGGAATAATTCTTTATTACCTGTCCTGCCTACATGATAGAATATCCAGGGAATAAGGAATTTGGCGCTCAGAATGAAAACTAGAATGATTAGTGAGCCTTTGAGAAAAATAGTTGAAAGTGAGCTGGTTGAAAGTGAACCCCCAAAATTTAGAGAATCACCAGCCAATAATGGAGTAATAAGAATTAGGGGGACAATAGCAAGATCCTGAAATATTAGAATTGCAAGTGAGGTTTTCCCATGTTGTGTATAAACTTCATTTCTGTCCTGAAGGACCTTAAGTACTATTGCAGTACTGCTAAGCGAAATCAAGAAGCCAAGAAAGACAGAGGTAGCGGAGCTGAAACCCAGAGATGAACAAACAATGAGGGTAAGAAACGTAGTTAAGAGAATCTGGAGAGTTCCACCCATAAATAAAGCCTTTTTCATTTTCCAGAGCTCTTTTAAGGAAAGATCAACTCCAATTGTAAAGAGCAAAAAGATTACACCGAGATCGGCATTCAGTTCATTCTGCCCTCCATTGAGAATCCCAAGCCCGTATGGACCGATTAACATTCCAGTTACAAGAAAACCGAGTACAGGAGGGACTTGAAATCTGTAGAAAATAGTAAGAATTAAGATAGCAAAGCCTAGAAGTACATCAACGTTTGCCAGTAAAGAGGATACCATTTATTTTGCTCCTCCAAAGGTTGAAATAAGGTTATCTGAGCCTTTTGAGATATTAAAAAGTCTAAGATAGACCCGAGAACTAAATATTAGAATTATACCTGTCAGCTCCAAAAATTTATGACTGTTCAATAACAATATTTATTAAAAGATATAGTATTTTCGGTGGGGAACCGAACTCTTGTAAATTCAAGAAATTGATTCCATGGTAATCTGAAGTTGGAAAAAATAAGTGAAAAAATAAGTGAAAAAATAAGTGAAAAAATAAGTGAAAAAATAAATCGAAGAGACAATAAAGTACTGATAAATAAATTAATTATGTCTATCGCGTGAAATGAGTGAAAAATCAGGTTGCTCTGCCGTGCTGACAAAAGTGATTGTTTGGGTTCGCATCTTTGAGATCGTATTCCTTCCAGACTTCACATGAACCGCAGATGCATTGTCTGTCAAAGTCAAGGTCCTTACATGTGGCCGCACCTTCCGAGCAGTAAACCCCCGGAACATTCTCGGGATCCGGAACCTCACCTGCAGGCGCATTTTCCAGTGCCTGTCTTGCACTCTGAACTTCACTCTGTGCACATAGACTATTAGCCTGAACCGGACACTGCGGGCATCTACACCTGTTAATGTTTTCCTCTATATAAGGAACCACAAACTCCGTGCCTCTTTCAAAAGTTACATTTCTGTCTCTAGGTATTATAGAACTCTTCTCTTCAGTTGGTGCATCTCTTCCCATATTCTATTACCCCCAAAATTAATACTCAAATTGGTTTTCCTATCTCAGGTTTTGGCTTTAGGGCATAAAAGTGTTTTCAGTCACAGAAAGAATATACGCTAGTGAATGATCAAATATACAATTTTAGTTTAAGAGACTATAACAGCTTGAACTAAGTCATTTAAGCAAAGAACAAAAAATAAAGAAAAAGTTGGGAAATAAAAATTTTATGTTTAAATAAGCAAATTAAATGAGAATTTCATAACTTTTAAGAAGCGAATCAGGTCGCCCTACCATGCTGGCAGAAATGGTTATTTGGATCTACTCCTTCAAGACCATACTCTTTCCAGACTTCACATGTACCGCATATGCAGCCTCTGTTAAAGTTGAGATCCTGACAGGTAGCTTTACCTGTTGAGCAGTATATTCCTGGAACGTCCTCAGGATTCGGAACTTCCCCTCCAGGCATATTCTTCATTGCCTCTCCTGAGCTCTGAAGTTTGTCCTTACCACATTTGCTGTCAGCCTGAACCGGGCACTGTGAACACATACACTTTTCGATGTTTGATCGTGCATAGGGAACTAAAAGATCTGTACCTCTTCCCTTCTCTTTTGTAAAGCGGTTTTCTTCCTCTGTAAAAGACTTTTCTTCAGTCGGCTTACCCTTACCTGTGTTCATTTTACCCCCCAAACCGTAATATAGAATTAATTTTATAATTTTTAGTTCATTGTAGGTTAGAAGTCTAGAGAATAAAAGCCTTTTCAGTTACAGAACGAATACAGAGTAATCACAGAGAGAATATGTAGTAAAGGTCTTAACAGGTTACAGTATTTGAAACTATTGTACCCGGGATTACTGTACTTGAAATCAAACAAATTTCGATTGGAAGATGTCTAAAAGACAAGAAGAAATTAGAATTATCGGCTGCATTTAGAAGCTCAAAAATAAAAACCGGAATGCATAGATGATAAACTAACTCCTTCTCTTAAATGACATGATGCTAATCAAAAACATGGACTCTGTGATTTCAATTATGTGAGCCTTCAGACTCAGTATCTTCCGAACTGACAACCGGATACCCTGCACCTACCCATGATGTAATACCTCCTTCCATGTTATATACCTCGGAATATCCTGCGTTTACGAGCATTGTGCTTGCCGTTTCACTTCTGCGTCCTGTTCTGCAGTAAACCAGTATTTTCTTCTCAGGGACTTCATCTACTCGAGCCTTAAGCAGGCTATCCGGACTTAAATTCGAGCCAGAGGCATTGCTTACTGGAATCAGGGTTGCCCCTTTGATGTGCGAGGAGTTGAACTCATCAGGCGTGCGAACATCAAGTATGAACACATCTCCTTTCTCAACCATCTTCTTTGCTTCCTGCACACTTATGTTCTCAAACCCTGACAGGCTTTGCTTTCTCTGTTCTGTGAAGATTAAGAATGCTACCAGAAACAGGAAAAGAAGAGCACCCAGAGATATTAAATTCCGCTTGTTCAATCAGATTCCTCCATATTATAAATTTGATATCTGGAAAAGAAATGGACACATTTATTTCTTTGCCAGCTTACATATGTTTTCTACAGAGATTGCCTATAGAAATATAGAAATTATTTTATTCTGTAGAAATTTCTTCCCTGGCACGGTTCAACTTTCTTAAAAAAGATTACTAAATATACCTATACTGAAACTTCTTTTTCCCTTAAGTCTGTCAATCTCCAGTACAAAAAGTTATCAACCAAATCCCAAAATAAAAGATAGGCATTAAATCCGGTAAAAAAGTAATTGAGAACTAAAGATAATAAATTCACCTAAACTCAAACAATGATAGGAAAAAAGTAAAGCTAACCGCCAAGTAAAAAGTAGAAATGATGATCTGGATCTCAGGATTGTTTCGTGGATTAAAACATGAATTGGAAGACAGTGAAAGGTAGAAGTTGAAAGACCGAAATTAGAAACTGTTAGAAACTTTCAGAATCATCATCAAATTTATACTTGCAAAAAATGTAAAACGACGCTCATTAACCGGCCAACTTCAAGGCTGCCAGTTAGTATCAGGAAGAAAGACCCCAAATAAGTTTTAAACTTTATATGGGTTGGGGTCTTCCACTCCTGTAATCTAACCCAGGACTGTAAGAACGGGTCATTACAGTTTTACACTTTATAGCTAAGCCAGTTTAGTCTTTACCAGCTAATTTAGTCCTTAACAAAAGTCAAAGCAGCTAAAGCAGCAGTCAAAATCAAATAAATCGCATCTGTCACATCTGTCAATGACTCTGTCCCTCTCTACGACCTTGTTTATTATGATATTGACATTATTGACATTGACAGTATTGACATTCTTGCAGATATTACCCTTGCAGACTTCTTTATGCTTGCAGTCTTCGGACTTACCGCTCCATGCGCTTACTGACGTAGCTGTTACCGAAGCTACGAAAAGCACTAACATGAAAATGCACAGTGTCTTTTTTATTCCAAGTTTTCCCATTTACCTACACTCCAGATTTTTGCTTAATGTGATACAATTCAAGTTTTGATTTATCTGATACAATCTAAGGTTAATTTTTAAGTCAATTTTTCATCAGCTTTTCGTCGGCAAATCATTGAATAATTTTTTTTAATTTTATTTTACCAACTAGTCATCCATGTTTATCTTGGAAAAGCTAGTACTGGCAAAATTTTACTCCCATTATCCTCATTTTCATGCTGAGGATTTATAAACCGACGAAAGCGACCCCCAAATTGTATCAGTAGCTGATTATTCGCCAGAGAATATAATATATATAGAAATAAAAATCAGAAACCAATGTTAACTGAAAATCGGCATTATTTAGCCCTATTTCAAGAGATGTCTTCTTAAGATATTATTTATCACAACATGTTCTCATCAGAAGTGTTGTCTTCTCCTTAATTTAATCTAGATTGCAATTTAAATTTCTAGAATTCATTTCCATGCATACTCACTTAATTTTTGTCACCAGGAGAAAAGCTACTTTAATTTGTGTTCCAAGCAAGATTACTATATAAAAATCAGTGTCAATGGGCTGATTTCTGGTAGGCCGAACAGTAAGTTGGCTCGTTCTTAAATTCCATCCCTCTATCGGATGAACTGCCGGATTCAGGGCAATTACTATTTATATCAATTAAGTCTCTCATGGTTTTGAAGGTAAACCTGAAAACCATTTTTAAGGTAAACCTGAGACCCTTTGAGTTCTGTCCATTATAAATTTTGATTCACTTTCTACTTTACTATGTGGTTTTTGGGCTCTGTAGGAATCTTCTGAAACGTCGAATTTCCATCAGCCTGTACTTTATGGTCTGATTATTTTACCAGAACCTTTTTAGCTGCAAAAAGCTGGTTTAGACAAGTTTTCTACAAAGCCGGTTTTTGCATGAATGATTAGCCTCTCATCGCTTTTAACTTTCATTTTATTTCCAATTCTTTATTGAGGCTTTTATGGCTACATAATCGTATATTATTCAAAACAATTGCTATGAATCTTGAGATTAAGGGAATGTCCGGTGCTCTTATACCTATAAACTTAAATTGAATATTAGAAGGAAGATTGAATATTCCGCTACCTTTTAAGGATTTCAAGATCTTAATCTTAGATGGGGAAGGATATTAAATTTTAATTTCTTATGAAAGGGGGTGCCCTATTTCACAGGAGTACATTAGAAAGCTCAAACCCGGGGATTTGTTCAGGGACTGGATAGTCCGGGCGCTGGGGGGAAGGATAAAAAATAAAAGGTGCAATGTCAGGGAATTCAGAATAAGGCCGGCTTCTCACAGAGTCTGTAGATATGAATTTGAAGGAGAAGGGCTAAGTGTCATGGCAAAATTCTTAGCACAACCGAGGGGGAAAATAAAAAAGTATGATGCCAGGGAAGCCATGTGGAATGAATATTATAAATTAAAGAGGCTTGAAAAGATAATCAATGTCCCCAGGCCCATTGACCTGAGCAGCCATTTCAACTGCGTCCTTGTGACCGAGTATATACCGGGAAAGCCTTTTTCCTGGTACCTGAAAAGTGAAGTGAACCTGAATGAAAAGCTAGAAGCAATAGCCAGCCTCATGAGCAAACTCCATCGGAGTACCCGGAGTTATTACGAAAAAGATGAGGATTTTAAAAAAATTCGCAGTAACCTGAAAGCTATGCCCCTCTGCAGTTCTACCAGAAAAACATACGAACAAAAACTTGAAGGATGGCAGAAGAGTCCCCTTCTTGACAAAAACCAGGGCTGTGCAATACATCGCGATGCTACTCCTGCAAATTACCTTTTTTACAGGGACAAAACTTATGCAATAGACTTTGAACTCTCCACAGAGCACGGGAATGCTGCAAATGACCTGGGGATACTGTGCGCTGAAGTGTTCCATCATTTCGCACGAAAAGGTATGGCATATGCCTCCTTCCCTTATATCAAGCGATTTCTCCGAAGCTACAGCAGAGATGAAAAGGAGTACCACAGAATAAAGCAAATCCTCCCACTCTATATGAGTTACGGCCTGCTCAGAGTCGCCTGGAGGGAAAAAAAGAAAACGCACAGGGAATACCTTATAAGTAAGGCAATAGAATTTCTAGATCAGTCTCCTATATAAAAATATGATAAGAAAGGCAGATAGAATGCAGAAGAAAGTAAAGCCGATCTTGGGAGACATTAAGGACAATATGATTATAC
Source organism: uncultured Methanosarcinales archaeon (assembly GCA_964435275.1). Classification (GTDB taxonomy): domain Archaea; phylum Halobacteriota; class Methanosarcinia; order Methanosarcinales; family Methanosarcinaceae; genus Methanosarcina. The sequence goes on from CAYSZA010000012.1 coordinate 21,796, forward strand.
GGAATATACACACGATCGAAAGAGAATTTTCTGGCATTCCGGATATAAAAACTGCAATGCATTAAATGGAAGTGAGCACCGGGAATCTCATAATCATCTTATTAAAGCAGAATCGAGAAATCAAAGCTTTCAGACATATCAGGGACTTTTATTTTTATTCTCCAGATTATACAGTTATAAAAAATATTAAATAAGACCCATTCATAAACCCACTTCATGATTGCAGACCAGTAAAAGGAAAGGATTTACGCAGTTTAACAAAAAGCCAGTAGCATTAGACTTTAAATTTTATAATTCAGGAAATCTGTCTCACATGCGCTCATGTCTTTTTACTCTTCAAGCACGTAAATCCTATTGAAAATCCTATTGAATATTTCTCAATGTATCTGTTTTGAGAGGCTTACAGCCCCCGCAATCCGATGTAAGGCTGTACGAACGGATCGCCATTCGGTATATTTACAACTGGTTTAGTCGTTACCAGCCGCCAAACCAGTCGCAGCCGTTCCAGTCATCCCAGCCGCAGAAATCACAGAAGCTAATGAAGCAGAACCCAAAGAACCCACAGCCGCCCCAGTTACAACCACAGTCGTTCCAGTTACAGCCACAGCCGCCCCAGTTACAGCCACAGTCGTTCCAGTCACAGTCGTTCCAGTCACAATCGTTCCAGCCCCATGCACTTGCTGACGCAGCTGTCAGTGACAGTACGAAACATACCATTACTAAAATGCTCATTGTCTTTCTAAGTATTCCCATTTGTATACACTCCTCAATTTGATACGATTTTAAAACAGTTGGTTAAAACAGTTGGCATCTCAATCCTTTTTCGTCGGCAGATGCAGCACTTAAATATTATTTTGCCAGTTAATTATCCTTTTAATCATCCTTGTTATTTCGGGAGGACATATTACTGGCAAATTTACCCCCTTTTACGTGCTGAAAACTCTATGCCGATGAAATTATCTCAAGTTACACCAACAAATTGTATTTACCAACAGGAGATTACAATTTGAAGGATATAATAGATATGGAAATATAAATAAGAAACAATAGTTAATTGAAAACATATAATTGATAATATATAATAAATTCATTATAAACATGTTTCATATAAATATTGTTTTACACAACTATCTTTTACGAATGTATTACTTTTTGTTAAGAAATTTATGCCAGGACTTATTTCAAGCTTAACCTGAAAAGTCCTCAATATTACTCTGCAGTCTGAATTCGCATTTTTGATTCCATACATGGGAATTCAAATAAACAAATTTTCGGTTCTGTTATAATTTGTAAATCTGCCCAGAGATTTGCCTGAGAAGATGGAGGGAAAGACAATTTTATTAATAAGATTCAATTTTAATGCATTAAAGTAATCTAGTAAAATAGTAATGAGATCTGCTCTTACCGAGATAGATCTGCTCTTACCGAGATAATAGTAAAAATAATAGGCTATGGTTGCTTTTTTAAAAATAAAAGTCTGTATTATTTATTATTGAGCAAAGAGTAGCAGAGTTACTTTCGGAGGGAGAATTCTGGACAGGGATAAGGCGAGAAAAGATACAGGTTACAAAGCAGGTAAAGAAAGTTTACGCAAAGTAGCCTCGAATAAACATTTTTACTTAGTTTACGGTATAATTCTGGTTGTAATTGTGTTTATAATATATGTTATTCTGCAAACTCCTGAAGAACCAATTGTAATGATCCGGAGATTTGCAGGAATATTCGGTTATCTGACGATCTTTCTTGCAATAATAACATCCGAGTATATGACTAAAATGAAAAAAATATCAGGACTTCCTTTTCTGAGAGCTCATCATCATCTGGCGAGAATTGGAATCCTGTTAATCCTTATTCACCCATTTACTTTTGTCTTACAGGGTCGAGGCATTCAGATTTTCTCGCCAATTTCTCCGACAAATATATTTATTGCATTAGGAGGTCGTCCGGCTCTTTATCTGTTCCTTCTGGCTGCCGGAATTGCGCTATACAGGAAGAAATACAAAAACTGGAGGAAAATCCACTACTTCAGTTACTTGGCCTTCTTACTCGTCACAGTACATGCCCTGATGTTAGGTGACGACTTTGAACTAATTATAATGAGGATACTTGCAATTACAATGGCAGTAACTGTAATAGCTATATTTATACATAAAAGATCGGCACCAGGACAAAAAAGGAAATAGACGATCGAGGTACGGGCCGAAGCGAGATTTTCAACTTAGTAGAAGCTGAAAATATATAAAATCAAAGTTATACGATCAGATGAAATTGAAACTTCAGTAATAGTAGGCTCAATAGGTGTGCCTCTGTTGCTGCTGGTCTTCTTTCTAAATCTTTTCAAAATCCTGAGGTAGGACCTGGGGGCTCATAGCCTTTGCCAGCTTTAATCCAGCTGTTCAAAAGTCTGTCGGAACTGAGAAAGGGATGAGGGAGGTAGCAAGAATTATCGAAAATTTTAGCAGATTTACTTTTTTCTCCTATCTGATAACCTGTCAATTTCACTGGAGAGACGCTGTACTTCACTGCGCAGTTCTTCAATCTCTTTTGAGGATGATTCTTTATCTTTTCCGACAAGAAAGCTTGCCAGAGCTGCAGTGATGTATCCAAAAATTGCAAAAGCGTAAACTGATAATAGAAAGGCAAGTATTCTCCCTTCAGCAGTCTTTGGCCAGTAATCGCTTCCTATTGTAGTCATAATCATCGATGTCCACCAGAGAGCATCCCAATAAGAAGTAAGCCCTTGCCGCTCAAAATCATACATGCCTGCGGCTCCAAGAATGGTTATCAAAGTCGTAAGCAGCAGGATGTATTTCAAACCTCGCTGCCTCATTACCTGCCTGACTGTTCTTAAGCTTCGATTAAAAGAAGAGAGAACCCTGACCAGATTAAGAGATCGGATAGAATTTGCAAACCTGACCAGCCTGAATCCGCTAAATAACCTGAAGATTCTCAACGCTGGCAAAAATAGAGAAAGAGCAACAAGCCAGTTCTGCATTAAATAATCCTTCTTGTTTGGGGAGATTTCCAGTTCGACAAGAAAGTCAATAATAAATATTCCCCAGATAACAAGACTCAATGTCTGCAAGGAAGAGGAAAGGCCGTACACTAAGTCGAGAATAATAAGAATCAGCCATACAACTGACAGCAGCGTTAGAGGAAAATCAAAAAGAGAATTAATCTGGGAAAGTAATTCCGTTCTTTCTTCTTTTAATTGCTCTTTATCCATGTGTTTACGCTCATTAAAGTATAATATGATCACATGTGGACTAGTGCACATTCATTGTTAAAAGAAAGAACTGATAAATATAATAAGTCTTCTC
>CAYSZA010000013.1:0-16331 GCA_964435275.1 uncultured Methanosarcinales archaeon
TGTTAAACTCAAGAAATCCTCATACAGAAATCTGGTTAAAAATTTGGGAAAAAAATTATAAAGTAATATTAAAACACTATGACTATTAGTGTTAAGTACTTTTTTATTTTTATAATAATATTCAAAAAACATCTCTTTTACGTTATTTGCAGGAGAAAACAGTCAAATATTAGAAATTGACGATATAAAAAGAGAAATATAAAAAGAATATTATATGTAGCAGTCCGTTTAGGACAAGGCAGAAATGCCTGGCACGGTGAATATAAAAAAACTATAAGATCACACTTATAGCCTTAACAATAGAACATACTTCTAAAACACAAAGGGGAATTCACTTTGGAATGCAAAGATGTTATTCAGGATGTCATCTGCAGGATAAAAGCTATCAAAGGCGTAGAAGACACTTATATCTTAAGTGAAGAAGACAAAGAGAAAATTTTTGAGCTTGAGAAAAAGGCAGAAGGAGCCGTCCTTATGGGGCTTGGTGTAGGAGATAATCAGGGAATAAAAGAAGTCTTCAAACGCCAGGTAATCATAGCTTTTACAACCAATATGAGCTATGTCTGGCCTGAAGGACCCAATGTAGTACTTATGCAGTATGGGGAAAAGGTTGGTGAAGATATTTATGACCAGGAAAAACTTGAAACATGTAAAAAATGTAACGACATGGTGGTTATGGGAAACTTTGTAATTTACAGGAGCGCAGTGCCTAAACCAAGGGATGCAAAGAAAGAACCCATAACTGTAGTGCTTCCACCCCAGAAATGCCAGGATGTGGAATGTGTAGAAGGTGTGACCAATGTCGTACTTGCATCTCCTTCTACTCCTTCAGATGAGTACATCAGATCTGTGATGGGCCTCAAACCAGCAGTCGGACTTGGAACTTTTATTATAGGATTAGATCTATGCTAAGCAACCAGCTTGTTGAGGAAAAAAGCGCGATCAAACCCGCTGCGTTTGCGGTTTGATCTATGCTTAAGCAATTACTGTGAAAATTATGGATAAATAAAGCAGGTTATGCGTATGCATGTTAACCTGCAATTATACCTGCATTAATTATATAGTTAGTAAGATTGAATTAAGTGAAAGGTTAATTAGGTGGCTTTCTTAAAAGCCAAAGAATCTTTTTTACTCTTCGGAATTGAGTTTTTTAGAACTGCCTTAAGAAGGAAAAAACCGGAGTCTAGAGACCGGAAAACGGAACTTGAGATGAAAGAAGACGATTATATTAAGGCTTGCAGGGAAATCCTTGAAAAAGTACTTGCAGGCGAGATCGAAAACGAGAATCAGTTAAATAAGGCAAAAAAAGATGTCAGTAAGCATTATCATCTGACCAGCCTGCCCAGGAACGGAGACATTATAATCCAGGGGTCACTCGAAGAGCAGGCAATAATTAAAGAATTTCTGAGACGGAAGCCAGTAAGAACGATTTCCGGAGTTGCGGTAATTGCTGTAATGACCTCCCCGGCTCCATGCCCGCACGGAGTATGTCTGCCCTGTCCTGGGGGCCCAAACTCCACTTTCAGGTCGCCCCAGAGTTACATGGGAAGAGAGCCCGCAGCCATGAGAGCGATCCAGCACGAGTTCGACCCCTATTCCCAGGTTACATCCAGGCTCTCCCAGCTTAAAGAGATCGGACACGATGTAGAGAAAGTAGAACTTATAGTTATGGGGGGCACATTTTCTGCACGCTGTCTCGATTATCAGGAATGGTTTATCAAACGTTGTCTTGAGGCAATGAACGATTTCACGGGCAAAGAGTGGAGGGATGGGGTCTGGAGAATAGGAAAGTCTACACCTTACATTCCTCTTGAAGAAGTACAGAAAGCCAATGAAAAAGCCGGGATTCGTAATGTAGGAATTACATTCGAAACACGTCCGGACTGGACGGCAGAAGAACACGTGGACGAATTCCTAAGACTGGGTGGGACTAAGGTAGAGCTAGGGGTTCAGAGTGTTTATGATTTTGTGCTCACCCGTATGCAGAGAGGGCACGGAGTTGCAGAGATTGTCAGGGCTAATCAAGTGTTGAGAGACAGCGCATTCAAGGTTGGATTTCATATGATGCCTCATCTGCCTGGTTCGGATTCAAAGCTGGACCTCAGAGGTTTCAAAAAGCTCTTCGAAGATTCCCGTTTCAGACCCGACTATCTCAAGATTTATCCTACCCTTGTGACTGAAGGAACTCCTCTGTACAGGCTCTGGGAGGCAGGAGATTATGAGGCTCTCTCAGACGAGGAAGCCACTGAACTAATTGCGGATATAAAGGGGATTCTGCCTAAATGGGTAAGACTCCAGCGTATTCAGCGTGATATTCCAGCCCACCAGATCTTTGCAGGAGTTCGAAAAAGCAATCTCAGACAGCTTGCAGAAGAAAAGCTGAGAGAAAAAGGAGGGAAATGCCGGTGTATCCGCTGCAGGGAGGTGGGACATACTGGTCTGAAAGGAAGAAAGATAAATGTAAGGGACATCGAGCTGACTGTAGAAACTTACGAAGCCTGCGGAGGCATAGAGCATTTTATCGCGTTTGAGGACCTTTCTGCAGATGTCCTCATTGGATTTACCCGCCTGCGTTTCCCCGGTGTCCCTTACCGCCCTGAGTTGCAGGATGCCGCCCTTATAAGAGAACTTCATGTTTATGGGTCTATGGTACCTGTGGGAAAAGGAGCAAAGCAAAAGGAGTGGCAGCACAGAGGATATGGAAAGGAACTTCTTGAGTGTGCAGAGAACATCACACGTGAAAGCGGCTATCCGAAACTCGCCATTATTAGTGGAATAGGGGCAAGAGAATACTATAGGAAATTCGGGTATGCGCTTGATAATGTGTATATGTCAAAAATTTTAAAAGACTAAGACCTGCGACTTTTGTCAGGTCGCTAATTTTACTTGGAACCTTGTAAACTGAATCCTGTGAAATAAACTGAATCTCGTGAAACCGGTATCTTATAAGTACAGTATATATGCCTGGAGCTTAAGCATTTAGCAAGCTATCAAAACCTGGAGAATAAGGCAAATAAGAGACTTAGTAATCAGGCTCCAGCAATCCGGCTCTCCGATCTGAAGATGATACTTATAATGAGGTTCGCCAACTGAAAAATTTTTTATAAAATAGTTGTTATATTTAAAAAGAGCTTTACGGAAAAATATTAAATAGTATGGTAGAATATCGTATACCCGTTCTTCCAAAATATATAATGCCGTAATATAAAAATAAGGACTATCGATAAAAGTGCTAGCTCTACTTCATTAAACTGATTTTCAAAACCCGGAGAAGAGTATAAACTTTACAAAATTTAAAGAACAAAGTTTTTGAAATTTGGCAAATTACGCTTAAAAAAGAAAAGTGAAGATAATAAAAGTTACATTTTCTATGTCTTAACTTTGTAAAATAAAGCTTAAGATTGGAAAAAAGATCCAAAAAGTTCGTAAAAAATTAAATAGTATACGCCCTTAACATAACAAAAAACCTCAAGTATAAATGCCAGGTTTTGAAAAACAATTTAAGAACTCTAGAATTTCAGAACTTATTCTGAAACAAATAACTGAATTTTTGAGTTAAAATTCAGAAGATTTAAAAATAAGTAATCAAGTAAACCCAGTAAAGTAAAAATTAGGAATTTAAGATAAATTTCAAAACGAGTAAAAACGTTATGGAGTTCTGAGAACCCTAAAAAACCTGAAGGAACTCCAAAGAAAACCCTGAAATCTAAAGAAACCCTGAAGAGACTCTGAAGAAGCCAGAGAACCCTGAAAAAATTCTGAAGAGACTCTGAAGAATTCTAAAGAAACTTAAAAAATCCCTAAAATCCCTAATGAAACCCTAAAGAAACCCTAAAGGGCTTTAAAACCCTTAAAAATACCTGGAAATGAACGGTGATAAAAATGAAAATTAGAGTTGTAAGCTCAAAAGAAGAGATAGACACTTTAAAGCTTGATGAGGAAATTGTCCATCTTGCATTCAGACCATCTAACAAGGACATTTTTAAGCTCATCCTGAAGTGTCCAGAGGTAAAAGCGATCCACATCCCAAGCTCATACAAGAAAACAATTTCCAGTTCTGCACAGATGTATCTTTCCATGCAGAATATTGCTTTACTTGAGGGCGATGTATGGGGCCACAGGAAAGATATTAACGAGTACTCCGAAGTATCCCAGCACGTTTTTGATCGCATACAGGAACTCAAGGAAGAAGGGCTTTCAGACGAAGACACTATTGAAAAGCTTGTAAGAGAAACAAGACTTAGCCCGGATTTTGTGAGTTTCATAATATCAAATTAAAAAATTATATAGCCGATCAGATCCTGATCGGCGTTTATTTTATTGCAAAACGGATTGTTCAAACTTATTCTGCTGCTCAAGCCTTTTTTAGCTTTCACTTAAATTCCCAGGAGAGAAATCTTTCCGTGCTCTTCTGCGGACTTCCGAAAAGAGCTTAACTGTAGATACCCGGCTGAAAGAACGGTGCATTTTAAAAGCTCTAGCGTTCAAAAGAAGAAGAAGAAGAAGAAGAAGAAGAGATTTCAGATGCAGAAATCTTTCAGGATTTCCAATAGGCAACCAGTGCTGATCTTAGATAAAGGGTGCTAGTTTCAGATAACTAAGTTAATTTCAGGTTACAGGTGTTGTTTTCAGACTATTGGTGTTAGGGTGTTAGTTTTTCTCATCATAGAGTGTTATTTAGCCTGACCTACCTGCCTCTTCATTCGAAGCGAAAAGACGGTACTCTAAGTAAAAAGCTTAAGTAAAATAGCGGAAACATTTATCATGATTTCATGACCGAGTTTGAACGTTTGCTTGTAAACTCATTCAATGCATACATTGAAGAAAACGGAATAAGAGCTATATCCTATAGGCTCAAACAGCATAGATTTACACCACAGTTCCTGGACGTGCTTGTAGATTCTCTTAATCCGGATTTATACCTGGGAATTGAATGCAAAAGTATCTCAGTGGACAAAGGGGCAAGTGCACTTTACTTCTCCCAGCATTTTACCGTGGACAAAAAGGGAATCCATCAGATTGAAAGGATCTCTGACTACTTGAATAAATCAGGAAGATGCGGATTTCTTGCAGTGGAACTACGCCTGGGACCTGGGCACGGCAGGGAAGCATATATGGTTCCCTGGAGTGAGCTCGAAAAAAAATATCTTACTCAGAATCTCAAACTTACGTTACAGGAAATCCGAAGTTTCCCTCAAATAAAAAGAGATGGAAAAGATTATAGGATCGATCCGAGGGAATGGGAAAGAAGATAAAGTCTTAAAAAGCAGTTAAATTGAGGCAAGCAGGAAATTGTGGAGAGAATAATGTCTGAGACAATAAAAGCATTTCAGAAAGAGGCGTCAAGGTGTGCCGAAGAGATTAAAAAGTATAAATCAGTCCACGTTGTATCCCATATTGATGCTGACGGGTTGACTTCTGCGGGAATTATCTGTACTGCCCTTGGACGAGCAAATTTCGAATATTCAACGCGTTTCGTCAAGCAGCTTGATGAAAAGGCTCTTGATATCATTGCAGATGAAAATCATAATATTGTCATTTTTACGGATCTGGGAAGCGGAATGTGTGAGCAGATAAAATCTCGCAGGATACATGCTGTGATCTCAGATCACCATCAGCCCCAGGGAAACCATCAATTTCACCTGAATCCTCACCTTTTCGGGGCGAATGGTTCCTATGAATTGAGCGGCTCAGGGAGTACTTACCTGCTGGCTTCAGCCCTCGGGAAAAATCAGGATCTCTCCTCTCTGGCCATAGTAGGAGCAATTGGGGATATGCAGCATCTGAAAATGGGGCAACTTGTAGGCATTAACAGAGAAATTCTGGATGAAGGAGTTAAAGGAGGCATTATCCAGTTCAAAAAGGACCTGACCTTATTCGGAAAGCAAACCCGCCCGATTTATAAATTGATGCAATATTCTTCAGATCCCTACCTTCCCGGGCTTACAGGGAACGAGGAAGCCTGCATTGAGTTTCTGCATTCCCTTAACATTCGCTCCAACCAGGATGAGCACTGGAGACGCTGGATTGACCTTGAGATCCCGGAAAAACAGAAAATTGTCTCAGGCCTGATCCAGTACTGCCTGAAATCAGGTATGCCTTCATACAAGATCGAGCGCCTGGTAGGTGAGGTCTATGTCCTTATGGGAGAAAAGGAAGGCACGGAAATGAGAGATGCTTCAGAGTTTTCTACCCTTCTCAACGCCACTGCACGTTACGACCATGCCGAAATAGGACTTGCAGTCTGCATGGGAAATAGAGAAGAAGCTTATGAAGATGCCCGCAAATTGCTTGCCGAACATAGACAGAATCTTGTTAACGGACTCATGTATGTTAAGGAAAAAGGAGTTGTCCAGCTTGAGAATATCCAGTACTTCGATGCAGGCTCGGAAATAAAAGAAACTATTGTGGGAATTATTGCAGGCATGAGTTCTACATTAGTTGAAAACAGAAATCTCCCCATTATTGCTTTTGCAAAAGCCGAAGGAGGGATCAAAGTTTCAGCAAGGGGAACACAGGACCTGATCCTCAAGGGGGTTAACCTCTCGGAAGCTATGTCGCTGGTCTCGGCTGAGTTAGGAGGTGCAGGTGGGGGACACGATATTGCAGCAGGGGCAACTATCCCTGATGGTATGAAAGAAGAATTTGCAAGAAGGCTGGATCTATTTATAGGAGAACAACTGCGAAGAAAGGCAAATTCAAAGTAAAGAAGCCAACCTTCGGAAGCAACTCCGAAAAACTGAATTGAGTAGTTGAATTGAAGAAAAGACAAAGGCTCTATGAGAACAAAGAAATTTTTAGATAAGATTTACCATTGAGCCTTAAACCAGATCTTCAATCCTGCTCATCTCTTTGAATGAAATCAGTCTCGACATCGCACTGGTATCTATGGGAATTCCATATTCCTGTACAACAGCCATAGGGTTTGTCCCTCCTATGACAACTATTCCGAGATGATCTCTCTCGATGGGAACATCCAGAACCCGTGTATTTGGTTCCCCGACTTCCAGAATTCCACTGAAGCCTGCGTCCAGAAGGTCAGAAAGGCAGCTTTCCATTTCGTCTCTTGCAACCATAGGAGCTTCCCTGAGATTTGCAAGAACCTTGCCCGAACCTGTTCTGAGCATTTCCGACACAGAAGTGATACCCTGCGACATCAGGATTTCAAGCGGATCCACAGTAGTACTTACATAGGTCAGCACATCAGTAAAACGCACCGGGATTCCGTTTCGGATCTGGACAACTCCTCCAAGTTTAGGGTTTACAGGAATTCCTGCCTTGAGCAGTACGCCGTCAATCGTAATGCTGCATACCGTGCCTATACCTACCTTTCCCTTTTCAATAGTCAGGTCTCCGATGGATTCTCCCTCGGATACTATCTTAACATACGGGGTCACCGAAAGCCCGCTTGAAATTACCATTTTAAAAATCCCAAGCACGTCATCCAGATCTTTTTTATCAATAAGTGAGAGATTAAGTATGATATCTCCATCCATTTTCTTAGGATCAAATGTAGTCCTGTACATGAGATCCTTTATTCTGGATGATGTAAATTGAACACGGTATCCATTTTTTTGCATTTCAAACCTCCAGTAATTGAAGGTATTTATACCTATTATAAGTTACGTATTGGTTGCCACAATATACTTTTTGGGTTCTTATTTGCTTACCCTTGGGTTTTTATCTGCTATTAGCATCAAGCTCTATCACTGAAGATGTAAAAAATAAAGAGTAAGAATTTTCCGGGAAAACATCGCGGAAAAGAAAAATAAAAACATATTCTCTATCAAAGCTTGAAATAGTCTGTTTCTCAGAGCACTCCTGCTAAGAATCCTGTGAAATCCTGTGGAGCTGTCAAAAACCTGAGTTTTTCAGTTTTATGTATAAGCTCATACATACTTTCTCCGGAATCCAGCCCGAAACTATCGTATGCAAGAGGTTTGAGGTGGCGGATAGGCGGGATACTCCTGTAGAGGGGATTTTTGACAAAACCATCTTTGAGAAGGAAGTAAGATGCTCCGGAAAGCCTTTTAATCGGCTCATAAACCGAGGAGAAGTCACGGCAAACCCAGTTTGCCATCTCAAGAGTTTTTCCGGAATTGTTTATAGTTACATGCCCGTATCCGGGAGGGACAAGCACCAGATCTCCTTTTTCCGCTGTAATTATTGCGACATCCAGAACGAGGTCTTCCTCTCCGTTTTCCACTTTTTGTAGAAGATAGGTAGCAGAGCCTTCAAGTACCTGATAAATCTCAGGATAGGAAATATCTGTTCCTGGAACACGTGGATGATAGTGCCCTACAGTTTTAATGTACTCCGATCCAAGCATTCCGGGAGGGATTACAGTGATGTCATACCTCAGGTGATGAGCTTTGATTTCTTCAAAATCAGAATCGTTTTTTGCAAGGTCCCGGAACATATAATACATATCCTGGTTTCTTGTCTCTGTTTTTTCAAACCATTCCCTATCAAATACTACGTCTTCCATATCATGGAGTTTTCTTACATCTGCCATGGTGACTTTATCCCCGAACTTCAGTGTTACTTCCATTGAATTCCCCTTTCCTGCCAGAGCATATAGAAAATATTCAAATTGCAAACAAGAATTTGTAATAAGCAGCCAATACACTACCAGAGTCGACTACCAGAAAAAGCAATATAAGTATATAAATCAATTGACAGAAATATAATTTACTGCCTGATTTCCTACTTCTTGCCAGTTTTCCGAAACTTAGGGATTTTACCTCAGGACTTCAGAGCTTTCTCAACCATTTCAGGGTAAGTAAGCTCTATAATAGTTTTCAGATTAACTATATCTTCTAGGTTATATTTAATAAGTTTATCCAAGGCTTCCTGATCTCCTCTCTCATATTGCTTCCAGAGCCTTACGGCATCAAACCCTGTTATACCCTTGGTATCATCGCTTCGGGAGATTCCAAGTATCTTCTCAATATTTTTTAGACCTCCATCGTACCCTATTCGCCTTAAAGGATACATCAGGTCTATGTGGAGCTGCTTGAACTCAATATCGGGAAACTCGGATTTTATAAAAGGCAGATCAAAGCGGGCCCCGTTAAAGGATACAAGTAGCCTGTATTTTAAAAATTCTTCTACGATATCATCAAGATTAATATCTTTTATATAGACCTTTGATTCTTTTCCGTTGTAGATTCCCACAATAGTTATTTTGTCCCGGGACTTAGAAAGTCCAGTTGTTTCAATGTCTACGAATGCAACGGAATCGGAAAACAAAGGATATGCCCTCCAGTGTTCCGCAGAAGGAAGGCATTGCGAAAAAAAGCAGTGATCTTTTACTGCCAGATGTTCAGAGGATTTCCTTATCTCGTCACAAATTCTGGCTTTTTTTGATGAAGGTATGGAGAGTCTGTCCTCCTTCTCAAGGAATTCTTCCCACGTGTGTATTCCTTGAGCCCAGATTTTTTTTTCAAGATTCTTCCCTACACCTGGAATATGAATGTATGTATTATTTAGCATGTTTCCCCTGAACCATTTGGGAGTAATATTTAATAAAAATGCTGCATGAAATCAGAAAGTGTTAGGAAGAAAAAAGCAATAAATTCAAGAACTAGGTGACAAGAAATATTATAAAGATGCCAGCACAGGTAAATATAAAAATAGTAGCTGGCTGATAATAAGCAAGTCACATTACAGGATAAATTTTTAAAGTTAGAAGTTCAAAAATTACTCTAAAATAAATTGTTTAACACAGGGTGCAGTTAATGGCTAAAATTTCCGTGATTGGTGCAGGAAATGTAGGGGCGACTACAGTACAGAGGCTAGCCGAGCTTGAACTTGGCGAAATTGTAATGACAGACATTGTGGAAGGACTACCACAGGGAAAAGCCCTTGATCTTATGCAAGCAGGGGCAATAAAAGGTTATGACACGTCAATACTTGGAACCAATGACTATGCAGACATTGCAGATTCTGATCTCGTAATTATTACGGCAGGAATTGCAAGAAAACCTGGAATGACCCGTGAAGATCTAATAAAGATAAACTCCAAAATAATAATAGAAGTTTCTAAAAACATTGCAAAGTATGCTCCAGAGTCCATAGTAATTAGTGTCACAAATCCGCTTGACATTATTACTTATGTGGCTATGAAATCAACAGGTTTTGAGACGAGGAAAGTATTCGGGATGAGCGGGGTTCTGGATTCGGGACGTTTTGCAAGTTTTATTGCAGAAGAATTGAAGTGCTCGAAAAAGGATGTACAGGCAATGGTTATAGGAGGACATGGGGACCTGATGGTACCTCTTCCCCAGTATACGACAGTATCAGGAATTCCACTCACTGACCTGCTTCCAGAGGATAAGATCGCCAGGCTGGTAGAGAGAACAGTAAACGGAGGAGCTGAAATTGTGGAACTCCTTAAACAGGGCAGTGCTTTTTATGCTCCGTCGGCAGCTATTATCTCGATGGCAGAAGCTGTGGTTAAAGACTCAAAGAGAATCCTGCCTGCTTCAGCTTACCTGGAAGGACAATACGGACAGGGAGGCATTTACTTCGGTGTACCCGTGAAGCTTGGGGCATCTGGAGTCGAAGAAATCCTTGAACTCAAACTCAATGAAAACCAGTATGAAATCCTCAGAAGATCCTCAGAAAAAATCCGAAATGTGATTTCACAGCTGGAAGTATAAAAATAAACTGGAACAAGAGAGAAACTAAAATCCAAAGATCATCATATTAGAGTTAAAAAGAGTAGAGTTAAAAAGAGTAGAGTTAAAAAGAGTAGAGTTAAAAAGAGTAGAGTAAAAAGAAAGGTTATATAAAAGACTGAAGAGTTCTGCTTACAGGTAATTCAGAAATTTACCTGTGAGCCAGAAGAACTTTTCAAAATGTATTATTCTAAATGTATTATTCTTATTCTGGGCAGTTACAGGGACATGGTAAATAACCTGTGTTCTTTGAGCAAATAAGAGCGAAAGCAGTTTAATGCGGTTAAAGCTACCTCTTCTTCATTCAAATATCGGATAATGAGTTTAACAAATCTGAACCACCTTTATCTCTCGCTAATTTAAATAAGAATATTTAGTATAATAACGACTGAGCATCCACTTTTACCTCAAAGTATGAAAAAACTGGTAATTATATAAAATCGGTAAAACTGTAAGATATATAAGTATGTTTTTCATATAAGGTTAGGAGAAAGATTTAAATTAATTTACAAAGCAGGGATATAATGCGCGCAGAACTTACATCACTTTTTGGTTTAAACATATACACAAACACTGGTGTTTATGTAGGGAAGTTGCAGGACCTCGTAATTGATATAGAAGATCAGAAAATTACCGGGCTTGCTATTTCGGATATTAATAGGGAACTTTTTGACCTGACTAGCAGAGGCGTAATTATTCCTTACCGATGGGTTATAACGGCGGCAGACATTATTATAGTAAGAGATGTCATCCAGAGATATAAAAAGCGAAAAGAAGATTAAGTAAGTCTCAAAAGGTAAATGAAAAACCGCGAAATCTATGCTGAGATGCGCTGTATCCCTCCAGTGGTTGTGCGCGCTGACGGCAGGAATTTTAAAAATACGCTTTCGGGCCTGGGCTTTAAAAAACCCTTTGATCAAACTTTCGCCAGGGCAATGGCGGATACTGTTGAGGTTTTTATCAAGAAAAGTGGTTTAAGCCCTCTCTTTGCCTATACTTTTTCGGATGAGGTCAGTTTTCTCTTTACGGAACTTCCCTTTGAGGGAAGAGTTGAAAAAATTGATTCTATCATAGCAAGCTTTCTGGGAAGCGCACTTACGATAGACCTGCAGCTTAAAAAACCTGTGGCTTTTGATTCCAGAATAGTTGTCCTTCAAAAAGAGGAAATTCCTGCATATTTTCACTGGAGGCAGCTTGAAGCCTGGCGCAATTTTGTGGCAGCCTGGGGATATTATACCCTGAGGAATAAAGGAATGGATAAGATCGAGGCTTCGAAATACCTGAAAGGAAAAAAAGAATGTGAAATCCACGAAATTCTTTTTGAGAGAGGGATCAATCTTGCAACACTTCCAGCCTGGCAGAGGAGAGGAATCATAATTTCTAGAGAGGACTATGAGATCTCTGGCTTTAATCCAGTACTTGGTAAAGAGACAAAATCCTTGCGCAGAAAAGTGATTCAGAATTGGGAAATCCCGAATTTTAAATCCGAAGAAGGCGTGGCGTTTTTACAGAAACTTATTAATAGAAATCAGGTTTTTGAGAATAAGAAAAGAAAAGGAATGTAGAGGCAATGGACAGATTCGAACTTATAAAAAGAAATGTTCAGGAAATCGTAACTGAAGGAGAACTTGAAGAGCTTCTTAACAAAAAAGAAGCTCCCCGTGCCTATGTAGGATATGAGCCAAGCGGAAAAATCCATATGGGGCACGTTCTTACAGTAAATAAACTCATTGATCTGCAAAAAGCCGGATTTGAAATTACTGTCCTGCTTGCGGACGTGCACGCTTATCTCAATAGGAAAGGCACGCTTGAAGAGGTCAGAAAGATTGCAGATTATAATAGGCGCTGCTTTATTGCCCTTGGGCTTGATGAAGAGAAAACTGATTTCGTTTACGGGTCAGACTATCAACTGGGAGCAGAGTACATGTTAAATGTTCTCAAACTCTCAAGGGCAGTGACCCTGAATAGGGCACGCAGGAGCATGGACGAAGTCGGGCGTGCTATGGATGACCCAACCGTCTCCCAGATGGTATATCCACTGATGCAGGCAGTAGACATTGCCATGCTCGGAGTTGATATTGCAGTTGGCGGTATCGACCAGAGGAAAATCCATATGCTTGCCCGCGAAAACTTGAAGAGCCTCGGGTTTGAGACACCCATCTGCATTCACACCCCGATTCTCATCGGATTAGACGGCACCAAGATGGCCTCTTCGAAGGATAATTTCATTTCTGTGGACGATACCGAAGAAGAAATCTACAGGAAGTTTAAGAAAGCCTACTGTAAGATAGGAGATACAGAAGAAAACCCAATTCTGGCTCTTTTCCGCTACCATATATTCCCCAGATATGAAACCGTTGTAATAGAAAGACCTGAAAAATTCGGCGGAAATCTGACATATACCAGTTATGAAGAAATGGAAAATGCTTTTGTAGCAGAAAGTGTCCATCCCATGGATCTGAAAAACTCAGCCGCAAAGTATATAAATGAGATTCTGGACCCTGTCAGGAAAGTTCTGCTCTGAATTATGGAATGGCCGGGCTCTCCTCGGCCACTTCAGAGAAAGTAGAAGTGTGAGAGAGATGTTCATGTAATATACGGGACTTCTTTTAAAAATTGGCCAAGCTGTGGGATAAAACATTATATAGCTATAGGTCATAGAATATTTGAAGGGTTGTTTAGCCATTCAGGGTGCTTTTATGAAATATATCTACCAGGACTCTACGGAACTGCCTGTACAGCGGGATTTCATTGAGGATCTGAAAACTTTTTTAGATATAACTTCCCGAGTAATCCCTCTGGAAAACTCTATAATAGAGATAAAGTGCAAGCAGAAAGAAGCGCTTCATGAATTGAAGAGTAGAATAGAAGGAATGAATAATTTTGAAGAGAAGCTTGAGACTTTACTCAGAAAATTAGTAAATGAAGTTGATATAGAGGATGTTATACCCTGTACTAACGCAATCCTGCAAACCTGTAGTGAGAATCTCGGGAAAAGAAGAGAAATCCTCAGAGCCGAATGCGCAAAAATTGAAAACGGAACTTCTTATGAATATAAAAAATTTGAGGAAAAAATACTTGAAGTTCTTAACAGGTTCTTAATCTCAGGAGTTTACGGAGCAGAAAAGAGGTTTGAACTATCCAGCAGTTCAACAGGCATTTCAGGAGAAATGGAAGGTTGGGTCTCAGGCTTGCAGTATCATTACGGGCTTGGATTTATAGAAGATACTCTGACCGTAGAAAAATTGCTCGGAAATTTAAGCCTGCCAGGATGGACGCGGGCAGGCATCTTGCGAAAAGAAGAGAAAATAAAAATGCAGGATCTTTCCGAATTCCTCGTAACTTTTCTGGAATACGACACATTGAAAAACGTACGCATGACCCTTGAAAACAAAAAAGCAAATCGGAAGTTCAGGATAGAAGGCGGAGAGCATCGGTACTTTGTGTATGAAGACGATAAGGAAATCACCGCTGATAAAGAGCTTAGTGCTTTTATTGATATGGAAAGCCTGGCAAGAATCCCTGAAAAAGTCCAGACTTATCTCAGGACAAATATCCGCACCTATACCCTTTCAAAGGTTCTCCTTGACGAAGAGGATGCAATATCCACAAACCAGATCTTTGACTGTATGAAAGTAATTGCCGAGCAGTATGGCGTAATCGTTCAGGAATGCCTTGCAAAAGGACACAATAAAGAAGAAATAACCATAAAAATGGAAGAAGCTGATGGCACACGGACTGAAAAATACATAACAAGGTCCGAAATCTATACCCAGCTTGCAGAAGTGGGAAGCGAAGGCATAGAGATTGCCGGAATACTTGGTGTCGATAGCAGAGCTCAAATCAAGGACAAAAAATATCTTATTGTCTAAACTCTCATTTATTTTTAATTTTACTTTTTGTTTCACTTTTTTGTTTCACTTTTTTATGACTTTGATTATAATCTGGTCCTCTGTTAACTTTACCAGGATTATGGTTCACGTTTATTACCATCTGTTTTCCCTCATTATTCGCACTTTTACATTAACTATTATTTTAGGTTACTTATCCTGTAATTGTTCCAGTATTCAACGGTTCATTCGACTTTTAAATTTATTCGATTTTTGAATTATTTTATACTTTATGGATTTTGAACTTTACTTTATTTCAAAACTCAATGTCCTCTGAGTGTGTTTCCGGTACACTGATTCGTTATACACTAGGGATAAGGATTAAATAAACTTGTGATTCAAATCTCTGAAAAGGGGGAGATAAATATGGACGCTGAAGACATTCTAGCGATTTTTAAGTTTTCAACGCAGGAGAGAAATATAATTTCCAGTTTCGAAATTCAGGAAGAATTTTTTCTTCCGTTTCTGCTCTCATTAAAATCAGGAGGTTCCTGGAGTTATGCCTCCGAGGAGATAAAGAGTATTGCAGTAAAGGACGTTATCACCTATTATAATGACGAAAGTAAGACTGGCTATACTGTGGAAAAAATATACCTTTTTATCGAGCCTGAGGTCATAGAGGAAGAAGGAGTGATCTACAGGCTCGAAAAATGTGGAGCCAGGGAAGAAAGAGAACTGGTTGAAAGGCCCTATTTTATAACCCTCAGGGCGAAAAAGGTGATATTTGCTGAAGTTAATCCGGATCTAAAGACGATAAGGATAAGGGAGATGAAGAAAAAACAGATACGGCTGAAAGGTACACCTGCGTATAGCGCAGCTCATGAGCTTGAGCATCTTAAGAAGGGAGAAGTAAAAGGACTCCCGATATGGAAGTTTGAATATATTAGCTAAAGGAAAAATCTTCAGGAACTTCGGAGTTCCGACTTTAAATAGAAAGCTTTAAAAGTTTATATATCAAGAATTCTGCACGGTGAGATATACAAAATGTCCTGAATCAGGAATTCATTGGAAAAGGTTCATTCAAGAGTATGGATCAGGAGCATTATTTCAAGAGTTAGAGGATCCCCTGTTAATGAGTTACTGCGCGCCGGACATTTCCATATACTGAGGGGCGGAGGCCTGTAAAAGTGAGAACCGGTTTTCTTAATTCTTTAGTTTGTGTGTTATTGATAGTACTAATAATCTCTGGAATGATCCCGTGCATGGCATCTGCTGCGGAAGACAACGATACAGACCCTGAGGACAACGAAAGTTTGACTGCTGTTGATCTGGTAATTGAACATCTCTCTTTTGATCCTAAGAGTCCGGAACCCGGACAAGAAGTAGAGATCATAGCAGCAGTAAAGAACCAGGGGGAAGAAACTTCAGAATCAACAAACATGGGTTATTTTATTAACGGAAGTAGCATCGGAGAGAGTAAAGTCCCTGAAATTGAAGCCGGGCAGGTTGAGGAAATCTCATTTTTATGGAAACCAGAGACTGAAGAAGATACAGTGTATATAACTGCAATAGTCGACGAAGCAGACTTAGTACCTGAAACTGACGAAGACAATAACGGAAGAACTAGATCGCTAACTTTCAAAAGTTCCGACCTTCCGGATCTGGTAATAAGTACTTTTAAGTATCCTGAAAATTCAGAACTCGGGAAAGATGAGAATATAGAAATAGGTGTCAAGAACCAGGGATTATCGGTTTCAGAAAAAACGAAGCTGAAGCTCTATATAGACGGAGATCCGGTTAATGAATGGGATATCCCGTC
>CAYSZA010000013.1:16431-24890 GCA_964435275.1 uncultured Methanosarcinales archaeon
CGAAGCTGAAGCTCTATATAGACGGAGATCCGGTTAATGAATGGGATATCCCGTCGCTTCCCGAGGGAGAAAGTAGCGAATCATTCTCAGGGGTATGGACTCCTACATCAGAAGGGCTTATAGAAATAAAAGCCGTGGTTGATGAAGGAGAACTTGTAAATGAGAGCAACGAAGAAAACAACCAGGAAACAGGTACGATAACGGTAGGAAAGGAAATTCTTCCGGATCTGGTAATAAGTACTTTTAAGTATCCTGAAAATTCAGAACTCGGGAAAGATGAGAATATAGAAATAGGTGTCAAGAACCAGGGATTATCGGTTTCAGAAAAAACGAAGCTGAAGCTCTATATAGACGGAGATCCGGTTAATGAATGGGATATCCCGTCACTTCCCGAGGGAGAAAGTAGCGAATCATTCTCAGAGGTATGGACTCCTACATCGGAAGGGTCTGTAGAAATAAAAGTCGTGGTCGATGAAGGCGAACTTGTAAATGAAAGTGACGAAAAGAATAACCAGAAAGCAGGTACGGTAACAGTCGGAAAGGAAATTCTTCCGGACCTTGTGGTTGAAGATATACTGCCTGAAGGTGATCTTCAGGTAGGAAAACTCTCAAATCTCACCGCAAAAATAAAGAATCAGGGTACAGCCCCTTCGGAAGAGGTTGTGGCAAAATACTATGTTAATGGTAAAGCTGCCAGTGAAAATATTCAGGTTCCAGCCCTTTCACAGGGAACAGGTACAGAGATTTCATTTTCCCTGACTCCAGATAAAGAAGAGCCAATAGAAGTGAAAGTACTTGTTGATTCTGGAACGGCTGTAGATGAGAGTAATGAAACTAACAACCAGCTTACAAAGATAATAAATATCAACGCTAGACTTCCTGACCTGAAAATCGAGTCGCTTTCATTAAACCCGGAAAACCCGAAGCCAGGAGAGAACATAGTTTTCACGGTTACTATGAGGAATGATGGAGCTGGCGATGCGCCAAGTAACGAACTTAGATATGATATCAACGGGACAAACGAAGCATATAGCGGGAAAATACCGGTATCCATACTTACCGCAGGCAGCACAACAAGCGGTACTTTTTCCTGGACTCCTGCAAACGAAGGACAGATCGAAGTAAAAGCAATTGTTGATGCCCAGGGCGTCATACCCGAAACTGAAGAAACGAATAATGAGTTTATAAAAACTGCAACTGTTTATCTAGATACAGGCTCTAGCAGCGGAGGAGGGGGCGGGAGTTCACACTCCTCCAGAGCCAGTACGGGGAGCAGTGCCACCTCTAAGGAGCCAGTCAGTAATGTCGATGCAAAAGAGCTTTCCACCAGGCACATTATAAGTGGTTATCACGTCAATTTTGAGTTCATGGAAAATGTCACATGTATTACATATATCGAATTTGACCCGAAGAAGACATTTAAAAGGACAACAACAATCGTAGAAGAACTTAAAAACAAATCTGTTTTTGTCCCGGAAATTCCTCCAGGCAGGATATATAAACATGTGAACATCTGGGTTGGAGACAACGGAGCAGGACTCCCTGGTTCTTTTAAAAATGGATTTATAGAATTCAAAGTTGAGAAGCCATGGATTAAAGAAAACAATGTTAACCAGTCTCTTATAACCCTTCAGTGGTATGATAAAAGCTGGCAGCCTCTCTACACGGAAAAGGTCAAAGAAGACAGAAATTACGTTTACTTTAAAACGGAAACTCCTGGTTTTTCCTGTTTCGCAATAACTGAATACACGGCAGATGAAAAAAGCTTGCAGGAAATGAAAGGAGAAGAAAAGATAGAGGGAACTCTAAAAAATTGGAACAATGAAGAGAAAAAGGATAACCTGAACGGAAGTGCAGAAGAGGGCGGTTTAATCAAAAACCCCATGGGAAAGGCCAAAGTAGTTATGGCGATTTCTCTGCCTCTTTTCATGATTCTCGTAGAGTACTTTATCGTGAAGAAGAAGATTTGAAAAACTTTTTCTCCACGATTCTATTTTTAGATCAGAATCTATCTTCATTAATCTCCAGTTTTATATTCAATTTTATTATTCTATTGAAAGTAAGAAATAAAACTTTAATCAGATAATTTGCGCTCTCAGTTAACTGACTCAACCATCTCAATTTTCCTTATGAGAGCCTTCGAAACGATATTTTGGGATCAGAAATATGCGTTAGCCGGAGATTCCAAAAAACCGGTCAGGTAAGAAGAGTTACCGTAAACGGATATCAACTCTTCCGTGACCGGATAATCTTCTCAATCGAACCGACTCAATATATGCATTTTTAGAGATTACAGGACTTTCAACTTCAATTTAGAAGCAAAATTAGACTGTCAGATAGTCCCCCTTTCAGCCAGCATAGCCCCAATTACCGAGCCAATTATACCTATTATAGCAGTATGAGCTACGATAACCATCGTTATTATAAACGCAGAGGCAGCTACGAATCCCCCAAGAATAGGAGCGTCCCTGAGTATCGACCCAAGAAATCCTCCCAGAAGGAAACCCGGAATAATCATGAAAACGGTCATCAGAACTCCGGTCTTGAGCCCCCCTCCGGAACCCCCATCTGCATAATAGCCCCCTAAAAGACCACCCAGTAAAGGAGCTATTGAGTTTACTAACGGAATAAAGTAAAAAATAAAAGTACAGACCATGCCTATCAGTGCGCCACCCAAAACTCTAGCTATTACTTCCACCCCCAATAGTAAAGTAAATGCAAATTGCAGATATTATATAAATTTAATTTAATTATTATTAAATATGTGCTTGAACGTTTAAGAATTTATTTTTGGGAAGAGAGCGAATCCTTTCCAGACTTCCCAAACTTTCCCCCCAACTTAAGAATGAATCCCGAATAGTCATTTTTAAGCTTGAGTCCAAGAAGTAAAGAGGTAAGCACGAAAGAGATGCTGTTGGCAGCGATAAGCGCGGAGTCCTTTACCACAATACCGTGAAGCATCCAGAGAAGCATGCCTGAAGTAGAGCAAAGTAGCATCATAAGAGATACGTCTTTTGTGGATTTCGTAGTCAAAGCCCTTAGAAGTTGTGGGGCAAAAGCTACAGTTGTCAGTGCACCTGCGATATAACCGATCATGGAAATTTCACTCCCCTAGTCCTGCAAGCCTTTTTCAAAAAAGGCTTGATCGCAAACTTTTTCAAAAAAAGTTTGATCAAAAACCCATGGTAGCGGCGTGATCAACCGGCGCAACGGTTTACGCAAACCTTTTTTGGAAAGTTTTGATCGAAAACTACCCCTAGTAACGGCGTGATCAACCGGCGCAACGGATGCGGCACAAAGGTTGCTCTGTACCGAGAGATACAGATTTATGGGCAAGAGAAACTGTTTTTAATTTACTCAAGAACGCAAATTTGTAGATTTTCAGATTGCTCCAGATTTGACCAGAAAGGAGCGCATACTTATTTTAATTTTTTTGATTCTAGATATAGGTTGCGCAAGAAACAGAACCCTGATATAAGTGTATCCCCTAAAACTCTACTGGGATACGGATATGATGGAAGATTGTCTTTTTTGCAAAATAATAGCTGGGAAAATTCATTCAGAGAAGGTATATGAAGATGATGCCGTTTTTGCGTTTCTTGATGTTTTTCCGGCGAGTGAAGGGCATACTCTGATAGCTCCTAAAAAGCATTTCAACAGGTTTACGGATATGGATGCAGAAAGTGTTGCTTCTCTTTTTGAGGCTGCAAGGAAGATTACAGCTGCAGTCGAAAAGGCATTTTCGGCAGAGGGGTCAAATATTGGAATCAATAATGGGGGAGTCGCTGGTCAGGAAATTCCCCACGTACATGTACACGTTATTCCAAGGAAAAAAGGAGACGGCGGGAGAGGAATAAAATCAATAGTATGGACTGAACCTGACACCACCAATCTGAAAGAAATCGCAGAAAAGATAAAGAGAGCTCTCAGAGAGCTCTCTGATAAAAAAGAAGGTCCAGCATAAGAGTGTAATTCCCAGATAGAATTTTCAATACGAAACGATAATATATTTTTTGGAATATAATGAATTAGGGAAAGACAGAAGGCAGAACTGTTGTCAGAATCCTTCCGTTTCTCTTACTTTGGGGAGTAAAATATGGCAGAAGTGGAAATTGATGTCCGAGGGCAGACCTGCCCGGTTCCGCTGGTGGAATGCAGAAAGGCCTTAAAAAAAGCCTCTCCAGGGGATCTTGTTATTGTAAAGGGGACACATCCGGCGTCAAAGAAAGAGATTCCCATGGCTTGTGAGGCAATGGGACTCAAAGTGCTGGATATCGAAGACAAAGAAGGAGGGAAAGAGTGGGAGATAAAGATCCGGAGATAAGCCGGAAGGGGAATGAAAATGGGGGAAAAGACGGTCATTATCCTGCACAGTGGTGATATGGATAAAGTTTACAGTGCACTTATAATTGCGAACGGGGCACTGGCAATGGGTATGGAAGCCTCCATATACTTTACATTCTGGGGGCTAATGCGCCTGAAGAAAGGGGAGCTTGAGAAGGGACCGCTTTCCAAGATGAATATGCTGGGGCTTGGCAGGCAGATGATCAAGCAAAGGATGGATAAAGCTAATGTCGCTTCACTTGAAAGACTGATGAATGACTTCAAAGAACTTGGTGGGAAAATAATCGCCTGCGAGATGACCATGGAAATCATGGGCCTGAGTAAAGAAGAACTTCGAACGGAATGGATAGATGAATGGGGAGCTGTGGGCTCGTATATTCAGGAAGCGAGGGGCGCCAGTGTAACTCTCTTTATCTGAATCTTCAAGAGATTTTAGATTTCTAATTGTCATGATAATGCGGATCTTTTCTGTGATCTGGCCGGATTTAAACCCTGTCATACTCAACAAAATCTTTATCCCGGAAATTTTTCGGATTGAAAGCACGGGATCTACTGGAAAATCTGGTGTTTGAATACAAAATTAAAAGTTTTATTATCTAATATTGGGAGGGAGAAAAATATTTGAGAGTATAATCTACCTTGACAACGCTGCGTCCACCAAGCTGGACGAGCAGGTACTTGAAGCAATGAAACCTTATTTTTTTGATACCTATGCAGTAGCAACATCGGAATTTGGCTATTCTATGGGTATTGACGCAAAAGAAGCACTCGAAAGGTCCCGAGAGAACATAGCTTCAAAGCTCGATGCAAATTCTGAAGAGATTGTCTTCACTTCAGGGTCCACTGAATCAAGTAACACCGCACTTAAAGGAGTTGCCTGGGCTCTGAAAGAAAAAAAAGGAAAGCATATTGTTGTCTCGAAAATAGAGGATTTTCCTGTGCTAAATACGGCAAAAGCTCTCGAAAGACAGGGGTTTGGCGCAACTTTTCTTGATGTGGATGCTGAAGGGTTTGTAGATCTTGAAGGACTGAGAAATTCAATTACAAAAGAAACGGTTCTTGTCTCAATCCAGCAAGGGAACCAGGAGATAGGAACAGTGCAGGATATCAAAGCTATCTCAGAGATATGCGAAGAAAAAGATGTACTCCTGCATACGGATGCCACTCATAGCTTTACCCGGCTCCCTCTCAGCGTAAAGGAAATACCCGTAGACCTGATCACTGTATCCGCCCATACCATTCACGGCCCAAGAGGAATAGGAGCTCTTTATATCCGGAAAGATACCCCTATAACCAAGTTCATGGATGGAGGTTTCCAGGAGTTTAACCTGAGGGCAGGGGTAGAAGATATTCCTTCCGCAGTTGGCTTTGCGAAGGCCGTAGAGCTCGTAACCGAAGAGGAAAACACAAGGCTCAAAGCCATGAGAGACCGGGTGATTGATAAAGCTCTCTCAGAGATTCCGGAGGTTACCCTCAATGGAAGCCGGGAGAAGCGCCTGCCTCAGAACGCAAACCTGACTTTCCACTACGTAGAAGGCGAATCAGTTACTCTGCATATGGATATGAGGGGCTTTGCAGTAAGCACGGGCTCGGCCTGCTTTAGCCGCTCCCTTGAAGCCAGCCATGTGATCAGGGGTATCGGAGGGGACCATGAGAGAGCACACGGCTCAGTACGCTTTACCTTCGGGCGCTATAACCGTATGGAAGATGCTGATTCGGCAATCGAAGCAATGAGTGAGATTGTGGCCAGGCTTAGGGAAATAAGCCCCCTTGCAAGGAAATGAATGAAAAAGAGTGGAACGATAATACGAAGAGAAGCAGATTATAGAAGCTCAGGGAAGGAAAAAATTAGAGAAAGGTGAGACAATGAAGTTTCCTTACAGTCAAAAAGTGCTGGAACATTTCAAGAACCCCCACAATGTCGGAAGAATCGAGAATCCTGACGGAAAAGGCCTTGAAGGAAGCCCGGCTTGTGGAGATATGGTTGCAGTCTATATCAAGGTTAATCCAGATACCAAGATTATTAATGATATAAAATTCGAATCTTACGGTTGCGCATCAAACATTGCTACAGCCTCGATTATAACGGACCTTGCACTCGGAAAAACTCTCGACGAAGCAAAAAAAATAACCTGGAAGCAGGCTGCTGAAGAACTTGGAGGATTGCCTCCGATTAAAGCCCATTGCTCAGTGCTTGCAGTTGAGGGCCTGCGTGCTGCAATCAAGGATTATGAGGAAAAACACGGACTTATAACTGAGAAAGAGCCCACCACCGAAGAAGTTGTCAAGCAGAGGCTCAAACATGTCATGAATCCTCTAACGGGGCTTGATGTTATCCGCACAAACCTGATCCTTAAAACCAGTGTTGAGGATGGAGTGGTAAGAGTGATTGTAGATCTGCCTGCAAACCACCAGTTTGCTCCAGCTATAAAAGAGGATATTGTGGAAAAACTGGGATCTTTGTGGGATGTCGAGAGGGTTGACGTAGTGTTTAC
Source organism: uncultured Methanosarcinales archaeon (assembly GCA_964435275.1). GTDB lineage: Archaea > Halobacteriota > Methanosarcinia > Methanosarcinales > Methanosarcinaceae > Methanosarcina. Next base: position 23,271 of record CAYSZA010000013.1, read on the forward strand.
AGCGTGAGGGGAATAAACTTCGTATCACGCTTACAGAAAAACAAAGACGCTTTATGGGGAGGAGTAATACGAAGGATACAAAGTTGACATACTAGTTATGTAGTTTCACAGTAATTGCAGTTCTCTTTTCCGGCTGTGCTATGGGGGAGTCCCAGCCACAAAAAGAAAAGTGCTTTGTTAAGCCATTTCAGACGGGAACGTTTGAGGGAGAAAATAAAGTCCTGGGCAATGGAATTGTTTATTCCTGGGTTAAACTTGACAATGAAGGAAATCCTTTATCTATGGGAGTAAATTTACAAAATCCGCCCTTGAAGGACTTCCAGAACGGGAAATCGTAGAGTACACGGTTGCTCTGCCAGAAAAAGCCGCTTCCACGGCTTATGACCACATTGGGATTGACTGGAATCCTCAGGGGCATGAACCTCAGGGAATTCATGATAAACCACATTTTGATGTCCACTTTTACATAATAAGTCCTGAAGAAAGGGATAAAATCACGGCGTCTGGGGAAGATTGTAAAAACTTATCAAAAAAGCCGGCATCCCGAAATATTCCGGAAGGATATGTTTCCACGCCCGGGGGAGTGCCCAGAATGGGGGCGCACTGGATAGACCCGGAAGCCCCGGAATTTAACGGAAAGCCTTTTAATGAAACCCACTTTCCGCAGTATTTTTCGAATATTTATTATTTTCCCGCCATCGATTTTAATCCTAGCGTGAATTTATTAGCTTTCTGTAAAGGAGTTAAAAATGGATAGACGGTGTGTTCAGAGACCTAAAAAGATTGTATTCAATTTTCAGCAAAATTTCAATTTGGCTTTGTTATTTGAGGAGTTTCAAAAAAAGCTATCGGGAAAAATATTGATTTTCAAAAAAATACTGCGGAATGTAGGATGAAACCTTCGTTTACGGGTTTTATGACGGGAAAATGGTTTTTGTCGAACCGATGGTTACGAGAGCCTTCCTTGAGACAAAACCGGAAATAACAAAGGAGCTTAAACTTCCAGAATGCTATCCAATAAGTGTATACTACCCTACGAGCTATTCCATAAGCTATAACAGTACAGGTAAGGAATATACGGTAGCCCTTGAAGGTCTGACTCTCAGATAACATATAGTTTTGAGAACGAAGAGAGGAGTATTTTCTCCTCTCAAATAATCTCGGCTCAAGTGAACTTATCCCACATAAGTCCAGAGCTCAATTAAGCTCAGGCTGGAACTTGTTCCTTCTTTTCCCTATCCCAATGCCGGTGCTTTGTAATTGCAGTAGTGAAGGACTCATTAAAAGCGCTCCTGTCTCCCTCATTAACAGCAGTCACGACACCTTTATCGGAAATCAATGGAATGTCCTTATTGGCCGATTCCTGCCCTGCAAATTGTATATATGGAAGGTCCGCAGCTTTGAGTAATTCAACTCCTTCACCTGTTGCCCCAATTGGTTTGCAGTGCCTGAATGCCTCATTGATGAAGTGAACTGCGTCTCCCTGCATCTTTAGGGTCTCAATGTTCTCTTTTCCCCCCGGAATATAGACAGCATCGTACAGTACTGATGCTGTGGTGACGTAGCTTTTATCAACCTCGAGTTCTTCTCCACTTGAGCTCTTTAGCATCCCCTGGTGTT
>CAYSZA010000014.1:0-24075 GCA_964435275.1 uncultured Methanosarcinales archaeon
GTTGAAAGTTCGCCCACGGCAATTGGGCCGGAAGAAGTTTACAATTACACTGCAAAAGGTCTTATTGTTCCTGCAGGGAAAAACTTCAGAACATATGTGCGGGCATCAGGAGAGAATATGGTATCTGAAAACATAACCAGCCAGTGGGTTATAGTTTGAGAACTCCAGTATCTTATGTGTCTTTATGAGACAAGAAGATTTGAATAAAAGATTAGCTCAATCAGGCTGTCTTAAAAAACGTTTAATCCTATAGCAGGATAGCCAGGTTGGGCATTGTACTTGGTTTTCTATAAAATCACAAATCTTAAGAAGTTATTGAGTCAAAAAATCAATATCAGAAGGCCAATTTCTCTAACGGCATACAAAAGTTTGACTTAAAATTTATAGCAAACTCACAACACTGCCGCACTTTTACAATAACGTGAAAATAATTTGACTTTTTAGAGGATTTCGAAAAACCTCAGGATTTTTTCTTCTAATTATATACATTTTAACAACCCTTTGGGACAGAGGTTTTTCGAAATGCTTTTCTCTACTTTTTCAATTTCAGATGCTTATTTTTGCTTAGATACTCTGATGTGTTCCGACTTTGTTACCACACTACTGCCTGCAGAATTATTCTCAGTCCGGGTAACGTTATATTTTCCTGCTTCACAGTACGAATGCACAGGATTCTCATCTGTTGAAGAGGTTCCATCTCCAAAACATCATTTTCCATGCAGTTTGCGATCCAGTACTTTTAACTGTACTTTCCCTGATCCTGGTGATGCATAGAAGCAGCGACAGGTGGATAGCTAACATTACACACATAGATATCAGGTTTATAAGGTACATTTCGGTAATCCTGCCACACTATTCTGTCACCAAAGATTGCGGGAAATTCTTGTTCTGATATATTTGTGGTAATCTGAATTTCCCTGGAAGTAGAGAGATTATACATATATATGTCATCGTTGCCGTTTCGGAAATCATGCCATACAATTCTGTCACCATAGATAGCAGAATTGGATGCTCTTCCGCTGGTTGAGATCCTGGTTTCCTTACCAGTGGAGAGATCGTATTCGTAAATATCGGAACTTGAGAGGTCATACTCATCTGCAAGGCGATGATCTTCCCACACGATTCTATCACCGTGGATAGCAGGATTATATGCTTTTCCTTTTGAAGTGATTTGAGTTATATTACACGTGGAAATATTGTACATGCAGATATTGTGACATTCTCCACTACTCTTTTCCCAAACAATTTTGTCACCGCAGATAGCAGGATGAATATTATCCGACTTGTCATTTGTAATCCGGATTTCTTTGCGGGTGGGAATAGTGTACATGTAAATATTATGGCTTCTTCCAACGCTTCTTTCTTCCCATACGATTTTATCACCGTAGATAGTAGGGTGTGTATTCTCTGACTCATCGTTTGTGATTTGGGTTTCTTCGCCAGTGGAAATAGTATACATGTAGATATCATTGATTCCACTGCGCCCGTCTTCCCATACTATTACATCTCCATAAACCGAGGGGCTTTCCTGCCATGACTCGTTAGTGGTGATCCGAGTTTCGTTTGAAGTGGATAGATCATACATATAGATATCCCAATTTTCCAAGTTTCCATTGCGGTAATCCTGCCACACTATCCGGTCACCGTAGATAGCTGGAAATTCCTTCATCGATATGTTGGTGGTGATTCGAGTTTCATTTACCTCAGGTGAGTCGTTTTGCGCAGGTGCAGTGTCAACAACAATGTAATTGGATTTTGTTGCAGTATTACTTTCAGCATTATCCCTTACTGTTAGACTTACTGTATATTTTCCGGTTTTGTTGTAGGTATGTACGGGATTCCTGACTGTTGAATACGTGTTGTCCCCAAAACTCCATATCCATTCAGTCGGAGTTCCCAAAGTTGTGTCAGTGAAGGCTACATTCAAAGGAGCTGCCCCAGAAGTAACATTACTGTTGAAACCTGCAACAGGACGTATCAGAGGTGGGTTATCCAAGCTTGATTTTGAGGCGTACATCGTATTTCCATCTGGACCTAAGTTTATCCTGTTTCCATTAGGTTCCGGTTCGTTTGAATAGTCAGAATAAAGATAACCCGCATCAATGCAGGGGGAACTCATTTTGTCTTTTACCCATTTTTTTCCATTCCAGCGGCCAGCAACTGACTGCAGGTGATAATCATGGTTTTCCTTATCCGCAAAGAGAGGATTTAAGTATATATCCGTTGTCGATGTGCAGTTTTTATAATCTCCACCCACGTTATTGTACAGGTTGTTATTTTCCAGCATAAAATTGTATGTTTGAGGGAAATTGTTTACTGCTGCATATCCTGTCCCGTTCGGGTCTTTTATACACTCCTGGGTGTTTACAATTATGTTATTGCGTACAGTAGTGTTGAATCCACCTATCGGCATATATACTGGGGGGGATGTGAGGGAGATGGCAGCACCATAACATCCGTCAAATACATTATTTTCGATAATCGTATCATTGAATCCATTCGCTACAATGCCCCCAATCGAGGTAATACTGGGATTAGTGCCTGTGCTGCAGAAGACATTGTTATGTATACGAATACCTTTTCCCTGATCTCCGGTGCTATCAGATTTATTATAATCTACCATCCAGATTCCAGGCCCAAAACTGTTAGTGATAGTATTGTTATACACCTCTACATCGTTAACGATCGCTGTCCGCTTTGAAGAGTCAGGTCCCTTTTCAATCTGTATTCCCGGCCCGCCTGCACTCCAATGGTGGAAAGAGTCAATGAAATTATCGTGAAGTTTTACTTTATTAGAGTTCCAGACTCTAAGAGCGCTATTGGTCCTGCAGGTTATATGATTGTTCCAGGCCTCCACATTTTCACACAAGATTGCAAACATTCCGTCGTGTCCTAGCTTGTCTATGGTGTTGTTGTAAAACTGAATGTTTTTACCCTGCTGTATCCTCAATCCATCCCCATGTCCATCGTGCATATACATGTCGCACACTGTAACATTATTACAGCGAACAAAGTACATTACATTGTAGAACCCTCTACCCAACAGAATTTCACTATTACCTTCATAGTTTGCATTGACCTCAAAACCCTTTACGGTAATGTTGTCGTTTCCTTTAGAGCTCATCTGCTGGATAAGAGGTTTCATTGTAGTCCAACCTGCATGGTTAGCGAGTTTGATCACAGCAGTGGAATCTCCTTCAAGTGTTGTATTGTTGCCAATCAGGATAGTACCATTAACAACGTAAGTAAAAGGTCCTTTAAGGTGTACAGTTGTATAACTGGAGTTGCCTGCCACGAAATTGAGGGCTTCGTTAATCTGCAGGTCCGCGTCTGTCGCATTACAGTTATAATCTCCGCTGCCGTCCCCTGCAACATAAACTATCGGAGGGGAATTTATACATGAAGCATCAGGGACGGTTGCAAGGATAAAAGAAAATATCAGAAAAGTTGCTAATTCTCGTCTAAGCACTATGATCACCTGGGCTTGGTCATATCAAAATTTATAAGCAAATTTGCAAAGTTAGCATTAGTTGACTTTTGTGTTTTCTACACAGAAAATTCATGAATATATCAAAAATTGACACTGGGGGATCAAAATTTGATAACCGACATTCTATCTTCGATACATTGACTAGGAACCTTCACGCAGTTTCTACCTGTGAAATTGAGAACTGCGAAACACTTATGAAAAATATGCATACAAACAGTCACAAAAGGCTCCAAATTAAGTGAATATAAAATTTTGAGTTAAGAATAAACTTCCCTGATCTCCAGCCGGATTCCTCCAATCAAAGTAAATTTCCATTTGAAACAAGAAGAAAAAAACATGGGTAAAAACTGTTTCTAAATAGTTACAGAGTCATTATATTATAAATATTTTCTCACAGTTTATCTATATCATGATTGGCCGACTACTTATGAAAAACAAGTATTCTGTTACTCTAACAAGCTGGCTTGCCCTTAGGATTCAGTTTTAAAATAACGGTATGCAGCAGATTTCAGATTTTAGTAGTGACAACCACTTTTTAGATTACAGCGTCTTCTTTTAAAGGAGCTGAAAAATAGATCAAAGCAGCTTTCTAATGGTAGAGAAACATCGTAGACGATATGAGGCTAAATTAATGTTAAATATAGAAAAACTAGCAGAGTAAATATACACAGCAAAATAAGAATGAAGAATAATAATCTAAGGCGAGTGTGCTTAGTTATTATTTTGTTTAAGAATTATAGATCCTTTAGGATGCAAATATTCGAAGAGAATAAACTTATTGTTTACTTATTCTCTCTTCGCGATACTGTGCTCTTTCGTCCTGTATTAATCCTCCACTCTTACCTGTTAACTCTTGAAAAAGACCTCCGATATCATTATATCATTATATGTCTTATCAGGTAACGATTCAAGGTCTTGTAATTACTTCTTCTTTAGCATTGTTATGCTTTGCGTAACTAATAATTTCTTTCTTATTTTTAGGATAGTCGATTCCTCTTATTGCGTACTCTACATCCTGCATACCTGTTCTCATAAACTCCCCGTCTCCCAATGTTTTTAATAATGTCTAACTTTTTGTCTTAACATTTTTATTGGATTTTTTAGAAAATTTAAAATGTACTGGTTAGTATTATGTAATTTATTATATAAAAATAAATCAACAAAAATCTCCGCAACTGAAAGTTTGTTGTAAAACTGAATCGGTTATCCTCACAGCAAAAACTGATTAGAAATATATTTCACAAAAGAGCCTATCTGAAAGTACAGTGCTTTGAATGTTGTCCGTGTTGATGCTAAAAGTAGCAAGGTAATTCTCATATTCCAAAATCGATTTTTTGTTAGCCTCAGAATACTCAGCTTCTCTAGTTCTCTCTTTGACTTTTGGTAAGCTTAACACTAATTTGATATTCGTGAATTCCCATACTCACACCTCCATACACACTTCCAAGTAAAGCATAAAAATATTAAATTAGTGTGGAGAAAGTAATATATACTTCTAACCTGTCAGGGGAAGTATGCTAATTACTACCTCTCGAAAACCTTCTGCAAGGACCAGGACGCTTTGCAAGCTGCTTTCGCGGTTTATAGCCGGCAGGTGTATAACACGCGGAAAGATGGGCATGCAGGAATTTCTGGAGTTTGCGGAGGGCGGGCCTCTCATTGTCATAGGGGAGTACCACGGAAATCCAGGGGAGCTCAGCTTTTACGATGAAACCGGGAAGCTTCTTTTCTCGCTCAGGTTTACGGACTGGTATTCCAAGGAACTCGATTCTTACTGGTTTCCTGACGTTGAGCCCGCGCTCGCAGGTCAGGGAGAGATTGCGGATGCCTTTGAGGCTTTTTTCCATTTTCAGAGGATTGAAAGCGATAAAATCGACCAGCTCCCTCCAGGTTCTACCTTAATCGTCGCCGGGGAAAAGGATCTTGATTTTATGGGCAGTGGAAAGTCTCTTTTTAAACTTAATCTACGAGGTTTCAAAAAGTATTGACCTCCAGACCTTTATTTTAAGAGCCAGATTTTTATAACGGATTTATAAAGTTCAGAGCTCAGACCAATTTTCAAAGCAAATTAAATCCGATTTTTCCTCTCAGCTTCAAAAATATTCAAAAGCAGCTAAAAATAAATTTTTCAGGAGGAGTTCTTTGAAACTTTTCGCAGAGTTCATTTTCGAAACCGAAACTGCCAAAACAATTTACATGGCTGTCCTGCCCGAACTTGAGGATAATTTTTCAGAAAGGTCTGCAATAGGGCTGTCCCTTGAGGACGCAAATAAGCTGGTACTGAGCGTAAAAGCTGAAGATGTTGTTTCTCTTCGCTCAGCCCTGAACACCTGGTTCAGGCTTATCCAGATTGCTCAGGAAATTCTTGAGACCACATCCGAAGCCCAGCACCCGAATGTTAAGTAATGCTACTCTACACCCGTAGAATTTTATTTTACCTTTCATAAATAGAGCAACTGAAGACGAAAATAAATCTTGAACAGGTCTGCTACTGAAAACTATAGAAAAAGTGAATTCGAAGTCTGGTCAAACGTGGCAAATGTACTCATTTTTTCAGATTTTTGTGTCTATAAACTCTTTTTAAATAAAGAGGAGTTAAATAATTCCTTAAATAACCCCCCGCTTTTTAAACACTGTCAGGCATGTGGTGTAATTCCTATTGTATTCTGCTTACTTAGCTTGTTTTTAAAACATTAATTACGGAGTTTGCATCATCAATCAATTCCTGCCCATCTGTTGGCGAAAGTTTTCCACTCTTAATGTAAGCGTTCACCTGGTTAATGAAGGCATTAAGTTCATTAATTGCTGCATTTGTGTTCTCTTTATTCAGATTTTTCTCCGCAGCGTTTAATTTTACTATCAATGCATTCCCCTGCCCCTTATTCAGCACACCTGAAGTGACAAGATCCTGTACCGTAGCAGTAATTTGCTCGATTTTCTGCACAGGAGTCAGGACGTCAATTGTAACCTCCTTTGATACTGTGTTGTAGTTTTCAGCGTCTTCAGGTGTGAATTCAACTTTCAGTGTCTGTGTACCTGCACTCAGTACAGTTCCTGAGGGTGGAGTATAGACAAAGGTTCCGGGTACCGAAGCTGAGGCATTTAACTGAGTGATGTTCAATGTCGTTCCGTATATTATGTCAGCAGGATCACTCCAGATAACTTCAGGAGTAACTTTCAGGACATTGATTATAACATTCGTAGAAGCTGCAGTGTAGTTTTCTATATCTGTGGGTGTGAAATCAACGTTCAAGGTCTGTTTACCTGCACCGAGGACAGTTTCTGAGGGAGGAGTATAGATAAACGCTCCATCCACAGAAGAAGATGCATTTAACTGAGTTTCACTCAGCGGAGTTCCATAGACAATGTCAGCAAGGTTATTCCAGGTTATCAAAGGTGCAGCTTTATTCACGGTTAGTGAAACACTACCTTCAGCCGTGGTATAGTTTGCTGAGTCTGCAGGTGTGAAAGTGGTCTGTAAGGTTTGATCACCAGCTCCCAGGATAGTTCCTGAAACGGGATTATAAACAAAACTGCCAGGCACTGAAGCATCCGCATTCAGTTGAGTTTCACTTAAAGCTGTGCCGTAAATTATTGCAGCAGGGTTACTCCAGGTAATTGCAGGAGTAGATCTCAGCACATTGATTGTAATCTCCTTTGATGCTGCGGTGTAGTTTTCAGCATCTTCAGGTGTGAAATCCACATGCAAGGTCTGCATACCTGCACTCATTACAGTCCCTGCCTCTGGAGTGTATACAAAGCTTCCGAGTAATGAAGCAGAGGCACTTAATTGAGTGCTGCTCAATTCCGTTCCGTATATTATGTCAGCAGGGTTATTCCAGATAACTTCAGGAGTAGCTTTGAGCACATTGATCGTGGTAGATTTTGAACTCGTACCGTTTGTATTGCTTGCTGTCAGGTTAACAGTATAGGTTCTTGCTACATAATATGTATGCACTGGACTCTGTTCAATTGAAGTAGCTCCGTCTCCAAAATCCCAGTTCACTGAATCTACATTTTCCGAGAGGTCTGTAAACTGGACGGAAAGAGGAACACCACCGGTAGTAACGTCGCATGTGAAGTTTGCTACAGGAAGTATCGGTTCTGGTGCTTCATCGGATTCTTTTATCGTGATTTCTATTCTGTTATCGGTTTCTGTACCATCTTCTTCATTGTCACTATTGAATTCTTCTTCTAAAATTTTCGTTGGTAGATTTATTGTGCCATCATTATTTACATATATATGGTAAAAATTCACCTCATTTGTAATATTATCTGTAACCTTAACTTTTGTATTGCCAGTTGGGAGATTATCTCCTGGATTTACAGTGTAACTTTTTGCTTCACCTGGGGACAAAATCACAGAACTATTTTGTACTGAATTTGAGTTTCCTGAGGCCTTTGTAAAATTACACGCTATCTTTACTGAATTTTCCGAGTTATCTGCAACAGACAGATTGCAGATAGATTCTTCTGCACTATTATCTTCATTATTATTAGGTTCACATTCAACACTGATATTAGGAGTAAAATACTCCATTACTGACTCTTCAGATAATACAGGTTCATAAAAGGTCGAATTATAATCTACAGTTGATGAAGATACAGTGGATGAAATGAGAATTAAAAATAAAACAAGGACTGTTAAAAATAGAGCTCTTGAGTAAACTTTTTCTTTAGTTATCATTATCTTCCTCCTAAATCTTTCTTTTATTTTTAATATAAAAAATGTTAATAACTTAACTTATTTACATTTTTAAACTTTTTCTTTTGAATTAACCATTATATTTTAAGTTTAAGTGAGTTGACTCCGGGAGAAGAATCTAACTGAAAAGTAACGGAAGAAATTGAAATTTAAAACTAGACTAAGTGTTAAAAATCAGATTGAGGGTCTCGTTACTGAAAACCTGAGCAGAAAGATGACTCTCAAATCCTGTTAAACAAAGCAGACAGAAAAAGAAGTTGGTTTATGTGGGTAATCACTTTCTTATTATAGTGATACCTGCGTATCCAAGGAGGCGATAAGTAAGTTAAAAAGCGGATTTGAAAGCTTTAGGAAACATCTGGAAATTGATCTGAAAAACAGGATTAGAAATGAAAGTAAAAAATAGATGCAGGAGAAAGTAAAAAACAGATGCAGGATAAAAAATTGAATGAGAATTAATTCAAGCTCATTTGACTCCGGCAAACAAAAAAGAGAAGAAATTTGAGCGTTCCCGGAGTTTCTGTCAGGGCTGGAGGTCTATTTCAATTCATTTCACCTTGAACCTCGTTTTAAGCTTTTTGTCCTTCTAAGCCTTTTTCTGCCTCTTATTTCTCACGTTTTAATAACTGTGCGCTCCATATTTTTTTGATTTGGGGCCTTTATTTGGCCTGAAAGCCCGCTCCGGGCACTTCTTGGAATCGGTTTTCCCGCGTACTTCAAAGCCAAGGCTGAAACATTCGCCTTTTAGCTCATCAATAGCCGTATAAAATCTGCAATCTTGGCATGTAGGCATTCGGATTACTACCTCCAGATACGTGAAGGCCATCTGGCTTTCGTCCCAGATTGTTTGCCCGGATACAACCTCTGAAGCAAGAAATCGCTTCTCTTCGGACCTCGCAGATACAGGGATGTATCCTCTAAATAATATGTATCTGTAAATAAAACATTTTTGGTACGCTACCAGAAAGAAGGCAGGGCTCTGGATTCGGTTAACTGCCGGAAAGTTTCAATAACTAACTAAAATTATTTATACCCAGTCCAGAAAGCTTTTGCCGGTTTATCTGCTTTTTGCCGGCTTTATGCCGGTTTTATGCTGATTGTCTATTGCTGTTTATTTGTCGGCTATCTGTCTTATTTGTCAGTTGTCTGTCAGTTATCTGTCTGTAAAGGCTATTTCTTAAGTCAGATTTCTTCGTAGTCCTCAAACTCGATATCAAGTACAGGCAGCTCTATCACTTTCCCTTCCCTGTCATAGCATGTCCAGCTTTTATTGTTGTAGGGGCGGCCCACTATGATATGACAGTTTCCTGTTTTTGAAAAGAGGCGCAGGTCAGCCTCCGAAGGGCTGCGGTTAGGGCCCGGATGGCTGTGAACCGAGCCTACTGCTTTAATATTAGGCATCATATAAAGCCTGAGAACAGCATTCCTATCACTTGACTCCGTGCCAGGCAGTATAAGAATCTCAGTAATTATTCCGTCCTTTTCCTGTAAAAGTCCGGCAAACTCCTGGGGAGCCATGGATTTACTCGCTTCCAGGATAAAATTGAGGGTATCACGGGCTATTCCCTTAACTTGCATAAAGGATTATTTCCTGAAAGGGTATATCTTTTCTGCGGTTATGGAATGCTGAAGGACTAGTCTGCACCAGCCTAGTTTCTCTTTTTACAGCCAATTGGGAAGTTTTCCGGGCTGTAAATGCCGTCAGAAGTTTTAGAATCCGGGCACAAGGTTTTCAGGCAGACCGGCTCTGGAATTCCAGGCAAATGGGTTTATTTACGGCTTGCATAGACTATTACAAAAGAAATTTATTTCTCAGAGAGCCTGGTTGGATTAGGGCTTCGCTCTAGATGTTGAACATTGTCAGGGGGCATTGCGATCCAAGATACACACTCGGTTTCAGGCCTGGAAGCGGACCTGAAAAAGGATTCTTCAGATAAACTGGAAAAGGATGCTGGAAGGGATCTGGAAAAGCACCAGGAAAAAGTCAGTGACGCACACATGTCTTTATATAAGGAATCGCTTGCAATGCATAGGGAACTCGGGGGCGTGCTTGAGGTCACAAGTAAAGTTCGGCTTCGCACAATACATGATCTGAGTGTTGCCTATACGCCCGGGGTTGCCGAGCCGTGCAGGAAGATAAGCAAAGACCCGGAACTTGCATATCTCTATACCCTGAAGAGAAATACCATTGCTGTTGTTACCGACGGATCTGCAGTGCTCGGGCTTGGGAACATAGGGCCTTACGCTGCCCTTCCTGTTATGGAGGGAAAAGCAATTATTTTCAAAGAATTTGCAGGCATTGATGCCTTTCCCATCTGTCTGGATACGCAGGAAACCGAAGAAGTGATAAAAGCGGTAAAGCATCTTGCCCCTGTTTTCGGGGGTATTAACCTCGAGGATATCAGTTCCCCTCGCTGCTTTGAGATTGAAACCAGGCTGCGTGAAGAACTCGAGCTGCCAGTTATGCACGACGACCAGCACGGGACAGCTATCGTAGTTTTTGCCGGACTTCTTAATGCCCTTAAAATTGTGAATAAAAGGTTAAATGAGCTCAAAATCGTGATCTCAGGTCTTGGGGCTGCGGGAGTTGCAATTTTCCGGTTTCTGGTCCGGGCAGGAGCAAACCCGGCAAAAATTCTTGTCTGTGACAGCAAAGGGCTAGTATATGAAGGCCGGGAGAAAGGCATGAACCCTGTAAAGGAGGAAATTGCCAGGCTTACAAACCCCGGAAAATTGAAAGGAGGGCTAAAGAAGGCTTTTCCGGATGCCGACCTTTTTATCGGAGTCTCGGTCGGAGGTATAGTCACTGAGGACATGGTTCGATCTATGGCAAAAGATGCAATTGTAATGGCCATGGCAAACCCTGTGCCTGAGATAATGCCTGACGCTGCAAAGCGGGCTGGAGCAAGGATTGTTGCTACGGGCAGGTCGGACTTTCCAAACCAGCTTAATAATTGCCTGAGCTTCCCTGGGGTATTTAAAGGAGCTCTCAGCACCTGTGCGAGAAAAATAACGCCTGAGATGGAAATGGCTGCGGCCTATGCACTTGCGGAGGTCGTAACACTAAGCGAACTTTCTGAAGATTACATAATTCCTGACCCCCTTGACAGGCATGTAGTGCCTGCGGTTTCAAAAGCCGTTGCCGGGGCGTCACTTGAAAGTTGTGTTGCAAGAAAGAGCCATGAAGATAAAGCATGATAAACCCGAACCTCATCCATGAATTACGCTTTCGGACACGTTTTTGCCTCTTCCTGTCCACCAGCCTTTTTTGCATCTTTTTTTGCGTTCACTTTCACCTTTCTTTATCCCGAACTCGCAGACCAATTTTCAGAATTATTGTTTCACAAGTAATTTGAACCCAAATTACATACTTTTTCTGTCAGGTATATGGGGGGTAATAAACAATGAAATGCAACGAATTGAAGGTTGGCCAATCTCTTGTTTGTGAGACATGCGGGCTTGAATTTAAAGTCGTAGGTCAGTGCACAGGTGATACCTGTGCTATAGGCTGTGTTGGTGATATAGACTGTTGCGGAGAGCCGATGAAATTGAAAGAGTAAATAAAAGAAAGAATAAACAAGAGAGTAAGCGAGATGAGTCACTAGAGTATGTAAGGGAATAAATCTGAAAAAGGCTACATTGAAGACCTGATCTCATGAGCCGTTTTTTACTAATTTTTTCATCCGATTATTACTTTCTATTTGTTGTCTGCTGATTTTGAAGTTTTCAGGAGCCTCCTTCGTAGATCTCCTCTTCTCCGTGAATAATTATAACCTGCACAAGAACCTATAATCATATTGCATCAATTGCTGTAACCGTATCTCTTTCCATAGAAATGAAAAGGCTTTAGAGTTATGTGATCAGAGAAAAGGAAGTCGTGATGTATGCAACAATTCGGAGCAAGAGATGAGCGAAATTCAAAGAAAATTTGACGATATTTCTAAAAAGTATGATGAGCAGAGAAGGAAATTCATACCCTGCTTTGACGATTTTTATGGGATGTCGGTATCCATAGCCTCCGTAAATACGGAAAGGCCGGATATACTGGACATAGGGGCTGGAACAGGACTTCTATCGGCATTTATGATGGAAAAATACCCACAGGCATCGTTTACTCTTATTGACATATCGGAGAAGATGCTTGACGTAGCAAAAGACCGATTCAGGAGCAGGTCAAACGTAAAGTATATCGTAGCCAATTATTCAAAGTATCATTTCGAGGAAAAATACGATATGGTAGTGTCGGCACTATCTATCCATCATCTGGAAGACGAGGAGAAAAAGGAGATTTACAGAAAAAGTTATTCTCTACTTAAACAAAACGGGATTCTTATCAATGCCGATCAGGTGCATGGCGAAACTCCTTTCATAGAAAACCTGAATAAAAGTACCTGGAGGCAGTATATCGAGAATAGCGGCTTACCGGAAGAAGAAATCCTGGCTGGATATGAAAGAATCAAGCTCGATAAGGATTCAACACTGGATCAACAGATGAACTGGCTTAAAGAAGCAGGTTTTTGTGATGTTAGCTGTATGTATAAATTCTATCATTTTGCAGTAATGTTTGGGAGAAAGGCTGTATAAAGTTGTATAAAGTTAAGGGTCCAATAAATTTTTAATTATAAAGCAGCCCAAATATGTTTTTTGATTCGGGATAGTCAACTTCGGCTGAAATTAATTGTCGAGGGGTAAAGATCCGGAAGAGCCGGCTTTCTTTTTTAAAGGATGAGTGATAATACTAATGCAAAGGAGATAGACTATGCCAGCAAACCTGCTAGAATATTTCAACAAAGCGCCGAGACTTGGCGTTCTCAGCACTTCCAGCACTGACGGACGGGTCGATTCGGCTGTCTTCGGTTCGCCTCAAATGATCGATGAAAAAACCATTATAGCGGCAACGGCCAATAACCGCACCTTTACAAACCTTCTTGAGAATCCATACGCTATGTACACAATCATAGAGCAATGCACGGATTCTCCAAAAGAAACAGATATGAACATGGAACCGGGAAGCTCAATTTTTGATTGGAGAGGCATCCGGGTTTATATGAAGCTGAAGGAGTATACGACGTCCGGTGAGCTGCTGGATATGATTCGAACCCAGGCTGCTAATTTCGTAGGCGAGGAAGGCGCGAAGCTGATATACGCCGCATTGACCTTCGAGGTCTATGAGGTCAGGCCTCTGGTCGATTTCGGGCAGGGCTGGGAGAAGTCGATCTAAACTTTAAATTCACAAGACTGAAAAGTGGAAGGAAAATTGAACATCGGAAGGATCACAGGTTAGAAGTTTGCAGGCCATTTTACAGGTCGAAGCGTAAAACCCCTGAGTCTTTAGCTCAGGGTATATAACCGTCAACCCAAACTGTTAACCGTTTTTAATCCTGTAAACTTCTTTATATTATTATCTTTGTTATAATATTCGATACTATCACTACAGCCAAAATACGAAAACTAAGTTGAGGGAGTTGGAGAACAGGGTATCATACCTGAAGGGATCGGGAACGTCAAGCTGGAGAAAACCGGAAGCTTTTAAGCATCTCAAGTATATCACGTTTATAGTATTTCACCTGCGGTACGCAGGGTAGAGCCTGTATGACTTGCCCTCAGTGAAGGATGACTCAGGAAGCCGCTAAATCTTTAGTTTAGCGGTAGTTCACAGCTTAAACTTCGCTGGTTTTCCGGGCCTCTATCCTTCCTTATATCTCTTCAGCCGGGATTTTTAACGATTTTCCAAGTTACATACATTTATTTATTTCTTGAGAGGACAGGGGAGATTTTAGCTTACTTTAGTCTCCAGCAGCTTTGAACAATTCCCGAGCGAAATATAGTACTGCCAGCACATCCTTTACCGTTTTTTCATCTTTAAACTCCTTTTTCAATTATTATTGGATTCTAATTTATATTTCCTTAGTTATTATATGTCAATAATAGTAATCTTTTTATGATACCCAGAGACTTTTTTCTATTTATAGGGTCTCAATATGGTGGCTGTTAATGGATTAATGCTAGAGGAAAGGGGGTAATTAATATGCATCATGGTATGCATGAAGGAATGATGATGGAAATTTGGGAAATTCTGCCTGATGATCAGAAAAAAGAAGTTGCGTTAATGAAGATGGATATGAAAATACAGTGGTTGGAAGCAAAAATAGCCGAAATGGAAAAGATGATTCAGTTAAAGAAGAATGCCATAAATAATATTAAAAAAGTTCAGGAAAAGCTGAAAAAGTAAGAAATAAGGAGATTAAGAAGCAGGAAATCGAGAGCTGAATATTAAAAGAGCTGTAAATTCTGAAAAAGCATAAATTAAAATCAGAAATTAAAAAGAATTAATAAAAAGGCAGCGATAATTTTCAAAAATTACGAGTTCTCGATTCCTGATTTCAGTTAAGAGGGTTTAATCAATCCTGCTCCAAAAAACTTATTCGATCCTGTTGCTGCACAGCAACCGTTGAGCCGCAACCGTTGAGCCGGTTGATCACGCCGTTATTAGGGGTAGTTTTCGCTCAAGCTTTTTTTGAAAAGGCTTGCGTTGCGCCGGTTTATCACGCCTACAATGCCGTTTTCGATCAAACCTTTTTTGAAAAGGTTTGCGATCAAGCCTCTTTTGAAAAAGTTTGCGGTTATTTGCTCCTTTTAATTTCTTCCAGTATGCTTTTCTGTGTTTCTGCTATCTCTTTCAGTGTTTCATTGATTTCTGTCATTAGCTGTATTGCGTTTTGTGTTATCCTTGCTTCCGGAGTCTCTGCAGGGGAGGTTTCAGCTTGCTCCTGTTCTTCTTTCTGGAGTGCACGTAAGAGTTCTCCCATTGCTCCGAATTCACGGCTCTGGTCGGCGCCGCCTGTCGCTTTGTTTTCCTGATTCATGCTCTAACAATGCTGCGAAATATAAAAATAATTTCCGGTAAGCTGTAGCATCCGTTTTTATCTGGATCAAGTTCAATCCCCTTTCCGGATCGAATTAACCCGGCTTTTCGGTTCGTGGCTTAAGACCTTATTCAGAACAATTATATCTTCTCTTTAAAAGAGGCAATCAATGAAGCCTATTTACTATGGAAGGAAAGATTTTTCTTTTAACTTCTAAAGGTCAAGTATAAATAGAACTGTAGCCCATATTCTATGGGTGGTGGGGAATTAGCGTATGTAACGGGATCTCTTTAAATTGGATAAAGTCTCTTTCATGACCCCACGCCCTACACACTCCACAAAGTTAATTTCTGGAACACTTTCTGCTTATTCTAATGTAGAACTCAGCTGATATTGTTATTTATTTTAGCTTTTTTGAGCTTACAGTTATGCAGTTTTCAATAATTTTTGATATTTTCCGTTTCGAGGGTAAAAAAGAAATAAAAACGCTTATAGCCACGCTGGCGATTGCAAAAACGGTAGGCTCAAGGTATCCTTCGGCCTTTGGCATTTTCCTGCAAAAATCAGAAGGTTTTTGCATAATTTCTTCCCAGGTATCTTTCTTTCCAGGTATCGATGGAATCTATGTTCGTCACGATAAAAAAATTACTACAGCCTTCTATTTATATTTAAACTGTCAAAGTGCAGACTTATGCGAAAAAATTGGATATAGAATACAGACATGTGAGTATTTGAGTAAACACTGTAATATCTTTGATATACGAAGTCCTGTTGCCTGTAAAACCATGTGTCAGCTCAATTTTGATTTGTTAATAACAGGTTCAGAATAAAACAAAAACTTTATATTCAAATTTTACGTACTTCTTCCCGCAACATTGTACATAGATGGGCATCATATTTTCCGTTACGTAAAAAACGGTTAAGTACCTTAAGGTAAATTTCAGATTCTAAAAATAGTTTTGATAGAGCGTTGAGAGTTCAGATTCTTTTCAGGTTTATCTTATTTCCTTCAGATTCGTCCAAATTATTAAATTTATCAATTTGTTAAAGTATTACCCGCGATTCGAGATGAGCTTATTGACTGACAAAAAACTGTTAATGGGTAATGAAGCCATTGCACTTGGCGCTATAGAAGCCGGGGTCCAGGTTGTTACCGGGTATCCCGGAACGCCCTCAACTGAGGCTCTGGAGACGGTTATCCGGTATGCGGACAGGTGCGGGATCTATACCGAGTGGTCCAGCAACGAAAAGGTCGCACTTGAAACAGCGGTTGGGGCAGCCTATTCCGGAGCAAAGAGGCTTGTGACCATGAAGCAGGTAGGGTTGAATGTCGCATCCGATCCCCTTATGAGCCTGAGCTATATCGGGGTAAAAGGAGCACTTGTCCTGCTCGTTGCCGATGATCCGGGGCCTCATTCTTCCCAGACCGAGCAGGATACGCGGGCTTTCGGGCATTTTGCAAATATTCCTGTCCTGGACCCTGCGACCCCTCAGGAAGCCTATAAGCTGACAAAACTGGCTTTCGAGCTTTCGCATGAATTCGAGATTCCCGTTATCCTTAGGACTACCACACGGGTCTCCCACAGCTGTGGGGATGTCGAGGTCGCAGTTACAGAACCTGCGCCGGTCGAGGCTATCGGTGAAGGTTTTGTAAAGGACAGGCGCTGGACTATTTTTCCAAGGCTTACTGCCGAGCGGCATCCCTGGCTCGAAAGCGTGCAGGGGAAGCTTTCCGAGCGTTTCTCCGGACTCTCGTTCAATTCGGTTTCAGGCTCAGGGAAAATCGGGATTATTGCCTCTGGGGTTTCGGCCCTTTATGTAAAGGAAGCCGTGGAAACTGTCAGTGGTTTTGAAGAGCTTTTTACACTCTTCAGGGTGGGGACGGTGTATCCGTTTCCGGAAAAGGCAGCCCTTTCTTTCCTGAGAGGAATTGACAGGCTTATAGTGGTTGAAGAGCTTGACCCTTACCTTGAGGAGCAGGTGCTCCAGCTTATAGGGATAACACATCTACCTGTTGATGTTTACGGGAAAAAGAACGGCTTTTTCCCTGTGAGTGGGGAATACAATGTGGATATAGTTATTGACGGCATCAACCGTGTACTCTCAGCTTTCGGGGAGAGTTTGCAGCTTTCTCATGCTTATCCTGCCGTCTTACGAGAACAGCTTCCATCCCTCCCGATTAGGGCTCCGACCCTCTGTGCCGGCTGTATGCACAGAACCGTGTTTTATGCTTTCAAGCAGGCTGCAAGACAGATTAAAAAAGAGGCTCAAAAAGATACGATTTTCTCCGGGGATATCGGCTGCTATACCCTTGGAAACGCCCATCCCCTTAACATGGTGGATACCTGCCTCTGCATGGGTGCCGGGATAAGCATTGCAGGAGGGCTCTTCCGTACAAACCCGAAAGCAAAGCACGTGGCTTTTATCGGGGATTCGACCTTTTTCCACTCAGGCATCCCTGCGGTGGTAAATGCAGTCTATAACGGAGCTGACATTACCCTTGCAGTTCTTGACAACCGAACAACCGCAATGACAGGGCACCAGCCCCATCCAGGCATAGGCCTGACCGTACTTGGAAGTGCTTCTAAAGCCATTGAGATTGCAGACGTGGTTCTAAGCTGCGGGGTTGAATTTGTAAGAATTGTAGATACCGTAGATACGGACAGCCTGGAGAGCTGCATAAAAGCTGCAAACGAAGCCATGAACTTTAAGGGGCCGTCGGTTATAGTATTTAAAGGAAAGTGTGCAGGGATTACAAAATCCGACAAATACTATACAATAAAACCTGAAGCTTGCACAGGCTGCGGGTTCTGCATAAGAGAACTCGGCTGCCCTGCCATTAACTTTGCTGTAGATAAGCCTGTTATACAGGACAGTTGCAGCGGCTGCGGGCTCTGTGCGCAGGTCTGCCCGTCGGAAGCTATCTGCATAGGAGGGGTGAAGCTGTGAAATACGATATTCTGATTGCAGGTGTTGGCGGGCAAGGTGTTGTGCTTGCTTCCCGCATGCTCGCACTTGCTGCGATGAAAGCCGGATTCCACGTAAGTACTGCCGAAACCATAGGCATGTCTCAGAGGGAAGGTTCGGTTAGCAGCCATATAAGGATAGGAGACGAAGTTTCCGGGTCGCTTATCCCGGTCGGGCAGGCAGACCTGCTTTTAGGCCTGGAGCCTGCAGAAACCGTGCGAAACCTGCCTTTTCTCAGGAAGGGAGGAAAGGTTCTTGTAAATACCCATGCCATCCCGCCGGCATCGAGACCTCCTGGGAGCCCTGAATATGACCCTGCAGCTTTGCTCTCTTTTTTATCCGCACACTACCCTGATATTCTCTGTTCAGATTTCACAGAGCTTGCAGAGAACGTAGGAACCTACAGGGCTGCAAACATTGCAATGCTTGGAGCGGCTGCAGGCGCACGAGCCCTGCCTTTTTCGGAGGAAACTCTGAGGGCCGTACTTGAGGCCGAAATTCCTGAGAAATACAGGGCTGTGAACAGGGCCGCATTCGAACGTGCGATAAAATGTATTAGATTTATCTCCGGCACCTGAACTGGGGAGCAGAAGGTGAAATATATGTATGAAGTATCCACCGAAGCTGAACTTGATCCCAACTTTCAGCTTTACAATCCCGAAATCTTGGAAGAAGATAGCTTTGCGAAACTGAAGGCACTGTTGAAGCGTGTAGTTGAAAACAGCCCTTTTTACCAGAAGAAGTTCAAGGAAGCAAACGTCGATATCGAAAAAATAAGGTCGCTTGAAGACCTGAAATTTCTCCCTTTCACGCATAAAGAAGAACTCAGGGATGCCTATCCCCTTGGATTGAAGGCTGTACCTGATTCAGAAGTCGTAAGGATTCATTCCTCGTCCGGAACTACCGGAAAGCCCGTAATTATTCCTTACACCCGAAAAGATGTGGACATCTGGGCTGAGATGATGATGCGCTGCTACATGCTGGCAGGGCTTACCAATATTGACAGGATTCAGATTACACCTGGATACGGGCTCTGGACTGCAGGGATAGGGTTCCAGCTAGGGGCTGAACGCCTTGGAGCAATGGCCATACCTACAGGCCCGGGAAATACCGAAAAGCAGCTCGAGATGCTTATTGATCTTAAGTCCACAGCACTTGCAAGCACCTCTTCTTATGCGCTTTTGCTTGCCGAAGAGATCGAAAAACGCGGGCTTAAAGCTCAGATCCAGCTCAGGGTCGGGATTGTGGGCTCGGAGCGCTGGAGCGAGAAAATGCGCAGCCGAATCGAGACCGAGCTGGGGATAGAGACCTTTGATATTTACGGACTGACCGAAATCTACGGACCCGGGATTGCCCTTGATTGTTCTTTCCATGATGGAATGCATTACTGGTCAGATCACCTGCTCTTTGAGATCATCGATCCTATTAAGGGCGAACAACTTCCTGATGGCACGCTCGGAGAACTCGTAATTACGACCCTCACAAAGGAAGGGGCTCCCCTCATTCGCTACAGGACAAGAGACCTGACCCGGATAATTCCGGGACTCTGTAAATGCGGATGTCCTTTCCCGAGAATTGACAGAATTCTCGGAAGGTCGGATGACCGCATAAAATTCAAAGCTGTAAATATCTACCCGGGCCAGATAGAAGATCTTATTCACAGGGTTCCGGGCGTAAGCAGCGAATACCAGATCCTGCTCGCACGCAAAGACGGTCGGGACAGCATGACATTCAAAGTCGAGATCGAATGCGCAGAAGATCCCGCAAGGAAAGAAAAAACCGAAAAAGCTCTCGGGAAAGCCTTCAAAGATTTCATAGGCGTAACCGTGGATGTTGTGGGCGTAAAGATAGGAGAACTTCCCCGTAGCATGAAAAAGACGAAAAGAGTAATTGATGAAAGGGAACTCTGAAACCCCTTCTTAACCTTTCATCAAACCACTCCAATTTGCTTTTTTCATCACAGGTACTCATCTGTTTTATCCCTTGATTTTATCGCCAACCGTCTTTCACCTGTTTTCTCATAGCCATTTCTCAATATTCTCACTTGCTTTTTTCACCACCCATTTTCACCATTTTTCTCATCAGCCGATTTACTATTTCCCTAGTTGTCAATATCATTTAACCGGCCTTTTATAGCGTACTCAACTTTGCCTCATTCTGTACGGGATAACTTTTCAGTAACTTTCTTCTCGTTCTCAAGATCCGTTTTATATACAATAGTCCTGTATGGGTACGGAATTTCTATGCCTTCCATATCAAAGCGCTTTTTAATAGCTTCCCTGATTTCGCATCCCGAACTGTACGCAACGCTCCTGTCTTTGAACCAGACCTGCAGGCGGAGATTTACGGAAAAGTCTCCCAGCTCGATAACGTGTACTTTGACTTCTCCCCTTTCCCTGAAATCCGGGTCCACGGGATGAAGCACAGGGGAATCAAAGAATCCGAATTTAAGGGTTTCGGATTTGATCAAACTGGGTTTTACCACATTGTATTTAACTTCCTGCGGAGGCATAACATTTGGGTGCCTTCTCGCTTCCTCGATCATGATTCTTCTCGCCTGGTCAATGTCGGCATCGTAGCTTATTCCGATATCTATCGGCCAGATTACTGCAGGGTCTTCTATAGTCCAGTTAATTATCGCTTCATTGCTGATTATGGAGTTAGGGATTATAAGCCGCCTGTTATCCCAGGTTATGATGACCGTGTGCCTGAGGTTGAGATCCGTAACTTTTCCGTATTCATTCATGATGTTCAGCCGGTCTCCGACCCTGAAGGGTTGAAAAATGGCAAGGGAGAGCCCTGCGATTATATTGCTCAAAGTACTCTGGGCTGCAAAACCGATAACGATACCTGCAATTCCAGCCCCGGTAAAAAGGGCAACCGAGAGACTTCTAAGATCCGGAATGCTGAAAATAACAACAATAATTCCTAAAAAATAAATTAATGCGATCACAATATGCCTGAACATCCGGAAAGAAGTCGTGTCCATATGCAGCTTGCTATTTGCTCTTTTGAAATAGCTGTCCATAAGGCGGTTTACATTCCGTGCGATAAGGATGGTGATCAGGCCAATAAAAATTACAAATAAAAGCGTACCTAAGTTATCTGAAAACCAGGTAAATGCCTGCTCTAATCCTCTATCGAAATAAGACATATTTTCTGTAAAAGAAGATGGGGGTTCGGGGGTTACCATGCCCTGAATGATTGGCAAGAAGCTTTAAATAAATATTGATTTAAAAAAATTCAAAGAGAATTATCTTGTGATTTCAAAAAACTAATAAGTTCCTACAAGGAAAAAAGAGCAAGGCAGGGAATTTTTTAAGGTGCTCTTTAAATAGCTCTAAAAAGCCGAGAGTAAGAGCTCAATAATTTCGATATATTTTACTCCGATTACCGACTTCAACGACCTGAATAATGAGTACAGGGTCTTTAATTGCCATTATTACCCTATATTCTCCCACTCTTAAGGAATACAGAGGCGTTTTAGCAGATGTTTTTAGCTTCTTGACATGCTCATAAGGATCTTCTTTGATTTTGCTAACAGCACTGAAGATTTTTGTTTTTACTTCAGCAGGTAATTTATTCATATCGTTAATCGTATGCGCTGTATACTCAACAGAATACATTTAATCCTCAATACCCATCATACGTTTAGCTTCCTCTTCGCTGTATACTCTACCCGCTTTAATATCCTCCAGGCTCTCCTCAATGCCTTTTATATCTTCATCTGTTAATGGTTCTTCGTCATATGCCATTTTTATAAGTCTTTCAACGACAGAGTTATAAGATTCATTTTTGTATGCTTTTAAATCGTCTAACTTGCTCTTGACATTAGGATCAATACAGATTGTTGTTGTCGCTGCCATAACAACCTATAGGTTTCCATAGGTTAAAATTATTCTGTATAGGCTTGATAATCACAGGTTGACGGGAATATCCCTATCTATGGCGCTTCTAAAGGTTCTGTTGCAAAAATTCAAAAGCAGCATGCAGTAGAAATAAAGAGGAAATCAAAAGAATGGTAATATGCTATCTAATTCCTTTAATTTAAGTAGAAAAATTACGAAGGAGAAATTATCCTACTTAATAATATACGAATAGAATAATAAAAAGTTCGTATTTTATGAAGAATTTCTAAAAATTGATTGAAAAATAAGCGATTTTTTTCAAAAATACGAACCTTCTATACGAAAACGTTCGTATCTCTATACATTAATTTTAGAGCCTATCCGAAAAGTTATTTTTCATCAGTTATTTTTTCCTGAATTTGTCCCAAATCACAGAGCCGGGAACTACAGATTGAGCACTTTGTTCAAGTCTCTAAAAAATCATCCAACTCAGACCATACCCCTACTCAGTAAACCGATTACGAGCGAGCCACTCTACACCTTTCTGAGGAACTCAGAACTTCAACCATACTCTAACCCTTCAGAAATCTCTGAAAGGCTCTGGAAAAGGCTGTAATAAGTTCCAGACAATATACAAAAGTCAGTATCTTTTTCACAAAATTATAAGTCTAAAAACTCTAAAAGAAATATTTAGTGAAGTTCAATCAATCATTATTAAAAAGATTAAGATTGTGGAAGTGTAATTAGTGCATTACTTCCATTCCCAATCTTTAACTGTATAGCTCATATCCTCGTTCAATTCAACTTCAAAAATGCTGGCTATAGTGTTGAGACGAGCTAATTTTGGTGATTCTGTGAAAAAAAACGTTGTTCCTCGAATACTACCTGCTGGTGGCGTTCCTTTAGGAATTTTAACACAGTAGATGTTTACACTGGCTGAATCGCCATCCTTTGTAAACATTATTCCCTGCCCTTCCGAAAATTGTGTCCCATCAGGTCTATGTATGGTAACTAAAGTTGACATTATAGTACATGGAATTCCAAGAATTTTACCTTCTTCTTGTAGGGTCATCTCTATTGTACCCTTGTTATCAAGCATTCGTATGCCTATGGTTTTGCCGTTTCCTTCATATATTAGATCACCTAACATCCTTAATCCCTCAAATAATGTATAATGCATATTTGATATAAAATTAGTGCTAAGTTATTACTTTAATTCATTCACTTTTATATTCAAAGCTTTATTAGTCATGAAAAAACGAACAGTAAAGATGTCAGTTCCTAATCGTATTCATTAAAATGAATATTTGACTTTAAAACACACAACTGAGATCATAATAATCACAGTTAATAGATAACAAGCGAGTCAATTAGAGACTTTCATAAGACATTCTCCTTTACAATTTTTATAATACCTATCATTGTGTTAAATAAAAATGTTTTTTTGTGATAAGTTAAATATTTTCGCATTTAATAAAATACACTTATCGAAGGCAAAAATACCAAAGTCGAAATATCCATTCTACCGATAACGAATTTTAAAATCTTATCTATAGTCTTTAGAATAGATATTGACAAAAACACATAGACACGTTTAGTCTATAGTGTTTATTTTCGGCGAGTGAACAAAATCCCTTAAAAATCTCGATTTAATTTGTCATTTTTGATGGATTCTCAAAACTTTATTTTTCCACAAGAAATTAAGGTAAAATAACGGATGTATATAAGTGAAGTGTTAAGGAATTATTATCTTTTCATACAAATTGTGTTTATCACATGAAATCTTTTTCCAGAGGAATTTTTAGGATTTTGGCCTATTTTTTGATTGGTGTGTTTCCATTGCAATATTTTGACAGCTTTTAAAAAAGAAAGTAAGTTTTTCTGCTGTGATAATTACTGCAGAATCTCCTATAAAAATTTTAAGCTCATTCGGTTAATTGTTTCACGTTCTCACTTGGAGCGGCGACATTCCAATAGTTTCAAGTGGTTTCGTTGTCACCGATGGGTCTCTCAACGTATGGGTAGTACCTGATTTGATCAGAGTCAGCTACCTTGAAGTACATTCTCTGGCCAATATTTGATGAAACTGACCAATTGTGAGCTCCATCATTTAGATCTATAGTAATAACACTGTCATTGGGACGAGCAGCTCCATATACTGCCAGTTCTTTAGCAGTTACCCCGGGGATAAAAACTAGT
>CAYSZA010000015.1:0-23833 GCA_964435275.1 uncultured Methanosarcinales archaeon
GTAATATCCGTAATATCTATAGTAGCCATAATCTGTAATATCGGTATATCAGTAACCATGATCAATATTAGTAATCGCTACAATACACGTTCAGCCTGGAGTTTAGAGATTCGGAAAAGGCTGCTTAAATCCTGCTTTATTATTGCTTTTACTACCTTATTATTATATGATAAAGGACAGATTTTCATACTCGACAATCTTACCTGCACTCTTATGTAAGACAAAATCGAATTTTTTCCTCATACAAAAAATATAAAAACTCACAACTTATTATGTCTTAATTATCTGGCTGGTATTTTATGGAAAATAGGGTATACGAAGCATTTGCAATCTATGAAAAAATAAATTACCTTAAAAAGATTCCGTTAATCAAAGATTATTATCTTGTTCTGGGAGGGGGAAAAATCGGTACCGATTTCCTTCAGTATGCCCGGAAAAATAAGTTTCCCTTTGTGCTCGTTATCGACAGGGACGAAAATGCGCCTGCTTCAGGGAAGGCGGAAATTATCAGAACTGAAGACGAACTGGTAAATCTCCTGAAAAATAAAGCTTCAGCGCCGCTTCCTAACGATACACTCAGATCTCCAGGGGCAGCAGGAGAAAACGGAAAAAAAGACAAAGGAGAAAGCAAAGAAGAGAACAAAGGAAAAAGTATCGAACTGGAAAGAAAAGAAGAGAATACAGGATCCAAAGCCTATTTTTATAAAATGGATCTGGATAGCATACCTTTTCTTCTAGGCCTCGGCATTCCTGAATACGTTATTCCTGCCGTTCCCTGCCATGCGGTTTCATATATGCTTCCTTATCTTCTAAAATTACCTCTGGAATCGTGGGAACACGGAAGTCCGGAAGAAATCCTGAGCGAAAACCAGAGCAAGAGCCGCCCTGTAACTGAGCTATTTATCAGGCCTGAAGACAAAAGGCTTATGGCTTTTTTCAATAAGCTTGCAGCTTCTTTTCCTGAAGATGTAATCGCAGGAAGTTACCCTGACTACGGGATGTTGTTTTTCTCTTATGCCAGGGAGGGGGAAATCTGCCCTGACGGCTGTCCGGGCCCAAGAGACCGCTGCCCTACCTTTGGAAGGAAAAAACCTGAGACCGTCACGGAATATGCAGAAAGACTTCTCCGGAACCTTCCAGGCTGGGTCTTTGAGAGCCATCAGATGAAGCCGGGTATAGGAGGGCTTAAAGGAACCGAATTAAGGCAGAACCTGCTAGAGATTCTTGAGTTTTTAAGGAAATTTAAAGATTATAGGAACGAAGAGAGGTTTGAAAATCTTGAGAACAGAACTTTTTTTGTTGCCACTACCTGCACATGCCATGGGGTACTGAATCTGTTCCATGTTACCTGATTACCTGACCACTCCTGTATAATGTTTTTAATAATTATTGCTAAAACATCTGTAATCCTGTGTCATGTACCTATACCAAGTATTCTGTACCAGGTTTTCACTTCTGGATAAGCTAATCCAAAAATAGATCTGCCATAAGGCCGATATATAAAGGGGACTGTATGGATGCATTTGTGGGTACAAGCGGCTGGTACTATGATTGGAACAAAAAGAGGAATCTTGACTGGTTTGTCCAGAATTCAGGCCTGAATAGTGTTGAGCTCAATGCCAGTTTTTACAGATTTCCCTCGCCTGAGCAGATTGAAGGCTGGAACCGGAAGGGAACAGGATTGAGGTGGAGCATAAAGGTGCACAGGTCTATAACCCACTGGCGCCAGCTCAGTGAGAGTTCCCTTGAAATCTGGGAGAATTTCCGGGAACTTTTTGGACCCATGGATCACCTCGTTGATTTTTACCTCTTTCAGGTGCCTCCGAACTTTGACGATATTGCAAGGGCGTTGAGGTTTTCAGAAGCCGCAAAACTTGGGGAAAGGTTTGCCCTGGAGGTAAGGAACAGAGAGCTGCTGGGAAATGACGAGGCATGTGCAGAGCTTGTGAAAAAGGTAACCCTTGTGTCTGTAGACTCGCCGGATTACAGGAACCGCATTTTCCCCGGTAAAACCGTGTATATGAGGATGCACGGCAGGAAAAGCTGGTACAGTTATGATTATTCCCAGGAAGAAATAAGTGAAACTATCAGGAAAATGTGTGAATTCGGGCCTGAAAAAATATACATTTATTTCAATAATGACCATAATATGCTCGAAAATGCAAGAGTGACACTAAAAACCTTTTCTGGATTGTAAACCCTTAGCATTTCCCTTAATTTCCAAAAAGCTTCTTTTTAAGAGAAGAGAAATTAGGACTTAATGGCGCTAGTTATCACTTTTCACAACAACTGAAGAAACTTTTTTTCAATTGTTAACCTTTATTATGAATAAATTATTATATTAAGAGGTGTATTCAAAGTGTAATGCGGAGATTCTGAGGAGTTAAACTCAGGTGCCTCAAAATCAAAAACGAGTTTTTGAGAATCCAACCAACAGAGAAACCATTTTACCAGAATTCCCTATATATATAAAAAAGAAGTGAAATATATGTTCTGGAGTAAGGACTATATTGTAGAAAGGCTGAGCAAAATCCCTAGAACCCTGGAAGACATCTCAATAGAAGTTTTTGACGGTGTACCCCCAAAGAACGATTTTTTGCAAAAGGCTGGCCTTTCGAGAGAGAGCTGCATAGATGCATCCTGCATCTGCAGAGAAGCACACACAAATGTGAGCATAGAACAGATAAGCATAGAAAAGGAACTAATGTACCCTTATGTAGACGGTTCCGTTTCGAATGAATTTGCGGTTCAGTCAACTCAGTACCAGTTTATGCTGCCTTACGAGATCCTCGATAACAACATAAGGAAAGAATACAGAATATTTCAGCCCGAAGAACTGAAAACAAAGTTTCCTGCAGCTTATAAATATCTGATGGAAATTAAACAGCAGTCTGAGACCGAAAAACAGGAATTTAATTCGACCGATTACCGCCTCGAAAACGAAAGCTTCCTGCGATACATTAACACACCTAAAATTATTATTACCAGTAACTCACGCCTGCAGGCTTCGTACGATCCGACCGGAAAGCATGTTTTTGCAAATGGAGTAGGAGTCGTGCTCGGAGATCCAACACTTTACCACTATGTTACGGCTGTACTCAACTCTTCGATAGCCAGGGCTTTTCCTGAGATATGGAGCCGTGAAGGGGTACGAAATACCGTCAGCCTGAACCCACAAATGCTGAAAAGGTTCCCAATCACGTTCCCTAAAAAAGAGATAACTGAGACCGTAATATGTACAATCTCCCGTTACCTGATTTACCTCAACAGGCAAAAACAGATGGCAAAAAACTATACCATACCCGGTTGCCAGGAGCTAATTGACTTCTATAAGAGAATTTCAGATCTTCTGATTCTGGATACTTACATTACGAACGATCTTGACCCGAAGCTTCTTGAGATTCTTGCAGAAAACATCACTGCATCTGATGGAGGATTTGAATATAGCGACGACATAAATCTTCTGATCGGACTGCAGGAAATAAAGAAAAATATTCTGAACTCCCCCGACTTCGGGAAGTGCAGGTTCAGTAACGAGTTCACAAATATTCTTGCAACTCTGAAAAACAGCTGTGTCTGGTAAGAAAAAAACTCATCCAGCCAGTGTATTTATTTTCTTTCCCGGAAATCTTAACTTTTTAATTTTCCGGATGTTTCTACCTTTTTCTTTCCCGAATGTCCTGCCTCTTTTTTGTTCTTATATTCCTCTGATATTTTGACATTTTCATTTTTAACTTTTTTACTTCGGCTACCCTGTCCTTTTATATATCACATACCCAATTTCCAGCCTCAATTCTGTAAGCTGGATGTATTGAGGAAGGAATAGATAAATATAACTGGGCTAATAGCACTCCCCAATCTTTTCCTATTCTCTATTAATAGTGTGTCGTCTAGTCAGCCAACATCTCATTAGTTGGGAATACAGACGTTTTAATTGACATAAATACCGATATTTAACAAGCTTTTTCATGGACTGCCAGAGAGTTACGATTGAGTGTAAACTTCAAACAACTATCAGGTAGTACTATTATCATATGAGCTACATAAATTCCTAGTATTATGATCTGCAGATTTGCCCCAGGAAGCATGGGCATGTGTTCAGAGTATGCAGATGAAGGTTTGAACATAAACAATAATGTCTACAATAATGTTAACCTGAAGCAAGAAGCGGATATAATGGGAGTAAAGTCTGAAGTTATTGGGGAACAATTCTTAAATGCCATTTTAATGGCTGGACACACAGGGAGTTTTCGAGAAATAGATAAGGGTAGGAAGATCGCAAAAAGAACGAATCAGAAAGAATATGAAATATATACCAATCCAGGCGGGCTTCGAGATATTATACCTGCTGCAGAACAAACAGGTCAGGATATTCAAGAAATAAGAAATATGGGCAAGAATGTTATAGTAATGCAAAATATGTTTTATGGGATTCAAGAACATTCACGTGTGGCTCTGGATATAAAAATAGGGAAAAACACAGCTTCAAGGTCTCAGCTATTCGAATCCGGGGAGAAGACTCGCGCTGGCGCTTTTTTTAAAGAAATAAAGATGAAGCTTTATGATCATTATACCAGATCTTCTAGCCGAGGATGGCGAGTTATTCCAATAGATAACGGGAACAGGGCAAAGATAGGTAGAAATTCTGAAACCTGCTTGCGGAATCAACTTGACAGAATAAATGTGAGTAAAGATGCAGTATTAAGAAGTATTATAACTCAACTTGATCTGATTAAAAAGAGATTAGATCAAAGTCAAAAAACATTTATTGCATCCAGTGTTCTGATTGTAATTGACCTTCAGAACCTGGAAAACGTACGTGTAAAGTTAATTGATTTAGCGCATCCTGTTGAAGCTAATAATCGACAATTTCAAAAATATAAAGGAAACTTTGACGAGGGAATACTCTCACTTATTGGTTTTTTTGAGAATTATGCAGCAGAACAAGAGATACGGGTAACGTAATCAGCATAATCTAAAGTGCGATTCTGGACAACACTCGATAATAATATTATTGCACAAGTTTATTTGATATAGGAGCAGCTGGGAATATTTAGAGTAAGACATTGGAACATTTAAAGTAAAACATTATTAGATTTACAGATAAAGATCTTGTATACTGCTTTTTATTCAGGAGGGGTGAATTACGGTCAACTTCAGGAAAGATCCAGGAAAAGAAGAATTCTCAGGAGAAGAAGGGACTTCAGGAGAAGAAGGGACTTCAGGAGAAGAAGAAATCTCAGGAGAAGAAGGGGCATTTGCCGAAAATACTTCTATTAAGACTAAAGATAAAAATTCGGAAAAAGAAACAGGAAAAGAAATGGAAATAAAGGCTAAAAAGCACCTGGATTTGCTTGAAAGGTACGAACAGAGGTTGAAAGATCTGGATCCGGAGCTTATCACTCCTGAAGATGAAATTGTCTTAAAAGAGGCTTTTACGCACGCAAAGGAGATTTTTGAACCCGGGGAGCTGGTAAGCTGGTTCACAGTCAAAGCCGAGCCTTTCTATAGATCCGGGTCCTGGAAAGTACTCTTTCCCCTGTATGAAGAATTGCTTGAAATTGCGGAAAAGAAGCCTGGACCTGAAAGTCCGGAAACTGCGTCTGCGCTGAACGGGCTTGCAGGAATTTACCGTTACATGGGGAATTATGAAGAGGCCCTCAGGCTTTTCTCAAGAGCCTTAAGAATCCGTGAAAACCTTCCTGACCAGCCCCGGCCCGAGATGGGGGATACGCTAAGTGAACTTGGGATTCTATACTACCTGATGGAGCGACGCGAAGAAGCTCTTTCGTTCTATAACCGGGCGCTGGAAATCCAGGAAAAGTTCCTGAGCCCGGAAAACCTCGGCGCTGTCAGAACTTTGAACAGGATGGCCTATTTCTACAAGGGAATGGAAAAACCTGAAATGGCTGAAGAACGCTTCAGACAGGCTCTTGAACTTTTGGAAAAGCTTCTGGAGCAGGAACCTGACAACCACGTGGTTTTGGGGTATAAAGCCGGAACCCTGAACAACCTTGGGGTCTTGCTCTCGGAAATGGGTAAGCTTGAAGAAGCTGAGGACAGGTACGGGCAGGCTCTAAAGCTTCAGGAGAGGGTATACGGTCCTGAACACCCGCAGATAGCCCAGACACTGAACAACCTGGCCCTGCTCTATTTCCAGACTACAAGGTATGAAAAAGCCATGATCCTCTATACCCGGTCCCTGGAAATCATGGAAAAATTCGGAAAAACAGAACACACAGGCTTTGCCACGACCCTGAACAACCTTGCAGGTGTCTATGTCCAGAAAGGCCGTCACGAGAAAGCCCTGGAACTCTATACACAAGCCCTCGAAATCCGGGAACGACTCCTTGGCCCTGACAGTCCTGATGTCGCCAAGACTCTAAACAACCTTGGCGAACTCTACAGAATCCTGGGCCAGCATAAGAAAGCCCTTCCTCTCTACACACGCGCCCTCCAGATTTATGAAAAAACTCTCGGTCCTGACCATCCCGATATCGGCACAACCCTGAACAACCTCGCAGGCCTCCATGAAAGCATGGGCGAATACGAGACCGCAATAAATCTTTACGAAAAAGCTCTCGACATAATCGAAAAACAATACGGTCCGGACCATCCCTATTTCAAGATCACACGAAATAATTTGCTCGGCCTGTATGAGAAGATGGAACGGAGCTGGCGGAGCTGAGATTTTAGACGGTCAGGGAATAAGGAGTTATCAGGGGTAGTGGAGAATTCTCGGCAGTCAAAAATGAAATAGATACAAAACATTTGCGGATTTGTTAAAGGAAAAAAACTTGCTCTTAAAAAGCCCTTTGATGTGCGAGTGGAAACAGATGCGATATTACAAGTGGATGCTTCAGGCCAGAAGCTTAACAGTCAGGCTTTCAATATTTCCCTGTCATCTTTGCAATCATCCTGTGCATCCCATGTATACTTAAACCGCCTCCAAGGTACATCATGGGGCAGTGCCCTGTCATGCATTCAAGATTCAGTTTCCGGCAGGCTTCCAGGGCGTTTTCGGTTTCGGTCGTCCAGTGGAGCCAGATTTTGTTTGCGCCTTTTTCCCTGAGACGAGGAATCAGATCACCGGGTTCGGTTTTTGTTATCCCGATAACTGCACGGTCTATGCCCGAAGGGATGGAGGAGACATCTTTCAGGGAATCGGGGTCGGGTTTTTCGGAAAGGTCTACAAGATATACTTTCCTGCCACGATTTTTGAGTTCGGAGGCGGTCCATTTCATGGCTGGCTTCGTGCGGTCAGTAATTATTGCAAAGGTTTGAGCGTCCCAGAATTTTTCTCGGTCTGAGTTTGTCGAGTCCATATTAATTCACCTTCTTTTGTAATCTTAATTAAAATATATCACTTGAGTATAAATAAGTTGCAATCTTCCAATCCTTACCTTGATGCAATAAAAGAAAAAAATAAAAGCAAAGGAGCAGCTGATCCCAATTGAATCCTGCTTATCCCGCTTATTTATCCTGTTTACTGTCCCTGAAGTTTCTGTCCGGCAGCCTGAAGTGCTCCACCGAGTGCCTTTGCAAGTTCACAGTTCTGGGAGCACTTTGAAGCACAGGTGCAGTATTTAGGCACGTTTTCTGCCATCCACTGTCCCAGGAAGCCAAAGGCTTTGAGTTGATCTTCATTTGCAGTCTGTACGAAGGTGTTTATGTCCTGTAATTCCATGATTTATCACCAGATCTGGATGGTTGTATATATTTATATACTTGAGCGTCAGAATAGTGTACAGACTCTTGATTGTACAGAAAAATAACCTTCATTAACACCTTTAAAAAGACTTCTACCTAAGAGCTTTAATTAACAGCGTTAATTATTTACCTTGAATTCTTGACCTGAATCTTCAACTCTGAATTATCGGCTCTGAATTCCTGACCCTGAAATCGAACTATTACAACAAACTTTAACTAAAAGAATTTTAATTGCTTATAGTCCAGATTTTGAAAAGTTTCCGAGGCAGGTAAAAAATGGAGACAGCTAACGAAAATTTTGATACCAGTTACAGAGCCGAACTGCACTCTATTAAGGAAGAAGTCAGATCCCTCCGGAATGAGTTCTCACGATTTTTACAGCGGGCAAACCAGCAGCATATTGAAGGAATGCTTGGGGAAATGAGAAAGAGTTTCATGAAGCCCATGGTAGACTATCTCTGTGAGGACGCAGGCGAGAGGATGCATACACGGATGACAGCGGATTGCAGTATGCGGGATTTTTGTGAAACGGCTTTTCGGGAGCTTTTACAGGAGACTGCAGGGCTTGTTGGGGGAGGCAGGATTGAAGCTGAGACCATAAAGCTGTACCGTGACAGGCTGGAAGAGTTAAAAAAGGAAGCAAAAACTTCAGGTTGTAGTCGGTGTTTTTCGGAAGCCACGAATCTTTTTGAAAAGCAGGTCAAACTCATGCGTTCACTTCAGCTTTATGAAGACCGAGGAGAAGAGGCCAGGAAAATTGATATTAGTGAAATCGAGCCTGAAAAACTTGTTTCTGAAGTCTGCGAGCCGATAGCAAACCGACAGCGTCTCCTGATGCTTAAGGCGCTTTCAGGGGAAAGCAAAACCTTCTCCGAGCTTTCCAAACTTACAGGCCTGCGTGGCGGAAACCTGCTCTTCCACCTCCAGAAACTGCTTGAGACAGGCATGGTTTTACAGCGAAATGAACGGGGAGACTATATCATTACAAGAAAAGGTTACTCCACTCTTCAGGGACTTTCCAGAATTTATTCTGAAATTGAGCAGGAATAAAAACTAAAAATCAAATAACAGGCTAATAAGCGGTCAGAGGGGCGAAAAGGTAAGAAAACGATAAAAAACGCTTACTAAGCTTTGAGAAAGAAGTAAAAGTAATAAAAGTAAAAAAGAAGAGAAATTGATAAAACTTATGGAAACTCAGGAAAGCTGGCTTGACTCAAGTAGATAACTTCATCCGTCGTTTCCTATTGCATTGACCGGGCAAATATCCAATGCCTCTTCACAGAGTTCTGTTTCTTCATCGTTTTCGGGCTGCTTATATACATAGGCATTGGAATCGTCGTCATTCATCTTGAAATTCGCTGGTGAGGTATCCACGCAAAGATGACAGGCTATACAGCTATAGTCACAATAATAGGGTCCTGGAACATTTTCAGCAACTTTATCTGAATTATCGGCTATGCTTTACTCCCCCATGTGTTTATTTCACAATAAGAGTAATTAAGAGGATTTTTATATATAATTTAACATTCGAAAACGACTTTTTCAGCACATCTAGTTCCTTGATTAGCTGTTCAATTCTTTAAATCTTAATCCATATCGAAAAAATATCTTGGACGGCAACAATTCGGATACTCCTCCAAAAACTCTAACTTTCTTTTGAAGAGGGAAGAAACTGTATATAAATTGCTTTTATTGTCTCATAAGAGATATCTATCTTAATAAATACAGGGAATGCCGAATAATGTTAAATTAAAGGAGCTAAGATCTTCCAGAGTCAGTATCTTCTGGAAGCCTGATAACAGGAATAAAGAGCTAATATATCTTCTTAAATACCCTTAAAAGACCGCAGCCCCATTAAATGGTATGGATCGGTTACTTTTGCTCCCTAAAACTGGTGGAGACTGGTAACGCTCCCGAATTTACCCTGAACAGTTACCTTATTTATTAGTAAACTTCTTTTTTATAATTAATTATTCAAAAGCAGATAGGGGGATAAATATGGGAATAAGTATTGGAAACCAGAACCCTGCAGACCTGCCCATGAAAGTCAGGTTGCCCGGGAAGGAGGCTTCAGGTAGTAGCCGCATTGAAGAACTCATTGCAAAGCGGAGGTCTGTACGGAGATATAAAGACAAAAAACTCCCCGGATCCGTTATTTCTCGTTTGCTCTGGGCAGCCCAGGGGATCAGTTCGGAAGACGGTTTAAGGACTTCGCCCTCCGCAGGTGCGCTTTATCCGCTTGAAATTCATGTCGTTGTGGGGGAAGGCGGCGAAATCGAGCCCGGAGTCTACAGGTATGTTCCTGAAGACCACATTATTGTCAGGGAAATCACAGGCGATTTAAGGGAAAAGCTTTCAAAAGCCGCTCTCTTCCAGCCCATGATAAGGATTGCTCCAGTCTCGTTTGTGATCTCTGCAGTCTATGCGAGGATAACAGGCAAATACGGCAATAGAGGCTTTCGTTATACCCATATGGAAGCAGGGCACGCTGCGCAGAATGTATATCTGCTAGGAGCGGAACTTGGGATAGGAACATGTGCAGTAGGCGCTTTTGAGGATGAAGAAGTAAAGAACGTGCTTAAATTGCCGGCAAACGAGGAACCTCTTTATATCCTGCCTCTGGGCTACATATGAATACTTTCAGGAAACCAGAAAGGGTTTAAAAAATGAATTCAGAGGTTCCTTTTAGTCTCAGGGCTCATCTCAGTGTTCTCCCGGATTAGTTTGCCTTCTGAATAACTATATATCGCAAGTTCGCCTGTGGAGAACCTGATTTCCCTGATATTCTCGTCAGAGATCCCTTCTATGTATTTGACCAGAGCTCTCAGACTGCTCTGGTGGGCGCAGACCAGCACGTTTTTCCCTGTTTTTACGGCAGGCAGGATTTTTGCCTCGAAATAAGGCACTGCACGCTCATAAACGGCTTTGAGGCTTTCGCCTTCAGGTGGGCCTGGTTCAAAGTTCCACCGCCAGGAAGCAAGCTTTTCTGCTCCGTATTTTTCTTCCATTTTCTGTTTTTTCCTGCCCTGGAGCCTCCCGTAGTAGCGCTCGTTTAAAGCAGGTGTAAAATAAATAGAAATAAGCTTTTCCCCGAGTTTCTCAGGATAGGAGTACCAATCGACTTTTCCTGTAACCCTTTCATCGCCTGCTTTCTCGTGGACAAGAACCCCTGTCTTTTTCTGCCCGGACAATATTATGAAAAGTGTTTCCTGCGTCCTGACAAGCTTTGAGGCAAAAGCGAGGTCAAGCTCAACCCTTTCAAGCTCAACTGCACACTCAAGAGCCTCTTCGATTCCTTTCCTGCTGAGAGGAACATCAACCCAGCCAGCAAGCCTGTCTTCGGGTTTTAAGCCAGGTTCTCCATGCCTGACAAGTATAAGGTGACCCATAAAACCATACTCCTTCTAAAGCTATACTCTACAGGAAATTATACTATAACAGAAACCATGATCCAGAGATTCGTTCCAATAGTCAGAAGCCAGTAAACGCTCAGGTTTTATTATTTCTTTGGTGCAGGTCTGAACTCAAGCCTGGTATCGTAGAGAAGGTGCCAGAGATCACCTTTTTTTGCCATTCTTTCCGCATCGATTATAGCTCCCTGCCCCTCGATCTCGAACCTGATACTCTGTTTCTTGAAAGTGACTTTTCCGAGCCGGCTCTCCATCCTGCTGTAGTCAAGGGCATCAGCAAGTCGGACAAGGGCAGCCACTCTCAGGGTGAGATCCTGAAGTTCCTCAGGCATTTTTCCGAAGTCCTTTCCTTTAAGTTTCCGGAGTTTCTTTTTCCCGATCTTCTTTTTATGCAGGAAGGCCGTCCAGGAGATAACGGGCCATAGCCGTTCAGGCACTTCGGAAGGAGGGTGAAGGCGTAGAATATCTCTTCCAGCTTTGTGATGATCTTCAAAATCTGCAACCACGCCTGCATCATGAACAAGGGCATCGATCTCCACAAAGCTTCGCAACTCGGGATTTAGCCCGTGAACAGAGCGAAGGATATCAAACAGCTCAAGCGCATTCCTGGCCACATTATCTGCATGGCTACGCTCAATCCCGTACCTGTGAAAGAGGGCTTCCAGAGGCAGAGGTTCGGGAAATCCTCCTACCCCGGACTGGCCAGTTTCTGAAGATCCTTTGTCTGAACTCACATTAAACTCCCTTTTACTGCCTTACATAAATATATCATAATTGTACTGACTTAAACTTATTTTCAACCTCTTTTCACTATATAAGCCGCGCACTCTTTCAGAAACATGAATACATCTTCAATGTAAATATTCGCACTTAATTTGCTGACCCTATACAGTCACGAAAACTCTGTACAGTCACGAAAATAACCATAAAAACATGAAAAAAGCAGAACATATCGCCATAAAAGAAAGAGATGGTCCCCTATTTTCATACTCCATATTTCCCATCCCTTGAATAATATAACGCTACTCTATAAATTCGCCCTCCGAATGTGTAAAAGCATTTTTACTTGACCATAAATTAGCCCTTCAAGCCTTTTTTGAAAAGGTTTGCGTAAACCGTTGCGCCGAAACCGTTGCGCCGGTTTATCACGCTGGTAATGCCGTTTTACTCTGTTTTTGATCAAACCTTTTTTGAAAAGGTTTGCGTTGCGCCGAAACCGTTGCGCCGGTTTGTCACGCCGTTGCTAGGGGTTTTCGATCAAACCTTTTTTGAAAAGGTTTGCGTTGCGCCGGTTTATCACGCCGCTACTGGAGGTTTTTGATCAAACTTTTTTTGAAAAAGTTTGCGGTTAAGCTTATTTCAGGTTTCCTCTTCGTTCATCCTGTTTCTTTCAAAGTTCAGGATTTTTCTGATGACTATCTTTTTGGACCCTACCCAGAGTTCCTCGTTTTCAGGATAGCTCTCCTTTACATACTCCGAAAGCTCAGTTACACTCATATTGTCAAGTTTTCTCTTGAGTAGATTGAGATCTTCCATAAAACACCTTCTTTACAAAGTATTTACTTTATTTTGAATTTTAATGCCGATTCTTATATTGTTTTGACATTTTATTCTGGTTTTTCCGGAAACCAAAATTTTTCGGCTAATACCGGGATTTTGCCTGGGCCTTTAGATTCATGGGTGTCAGGCTTTTTATAAATATCCACAGTTAATTATCCGGGAACAACCAGGTCTTTATCGGAAAACTTATATAATTTATTTTGAGTAAATTAGCAGAATCTTAATATGTTTTAAGAATTTACAGATAACAGGAGATATTACTTAAAAAATACACCTGTAAATTTGAGTTCTGACATAAATAACCCGTTATATTGACAGGCAATTTACTAAAAAATAAGCATATATAAATTAGTAATAGGTGGTCCTGGCATAAATCGAAACGAAAATACGGATGCGGAAACTGAAGAAACCTGGATGAGAGAATTCCTTTTAAATAGCCCTGATCCTGTCCTGAGAATAGGCGAAGAAGGAGCAGTTCTTTATGCAAACAGGGCAGGAGAAACCCTGCTGGAAGTTCTTAAAAGTCGGGTTGGAGAGAAAGCTCCTGCTGAAATCCTGAAAACTGCCCGACGAGCAGCATTCCGAAAGGAACCCGCACGAATTGAAATGAGAGCAGGCGAAAGATTCTATTCAGTTTCTTTTACTCCCCTGCCAGCCTGTAAAGGCACGACTGTTTCTGCTTCCGAGATCACTTCCCTCAAACAAACCGAAAAGGAATTCTTTTTAAGAAAAAGAGAACACGAAGTGCTTTCCGATATTGCCGGGCTCTCTCTCAAAATCCCGAATTTTCAGGCTCTGCTGGAGGAAACCTTACCTCTGGTTGCAGCCATTCTTGGCGTAGAATACTGCAGCGTGCTGAAACTCTTGCCTGATGGAAATTTTTTGCTTGAGAAAGGAATCGGCTGGAAGCCAGAGGATACAGGCAGGATCATCAAAAAAGATTCAAGCTCAAGAGCAGGCTACACTGTACTTTCAAGCTGGCCTATACTGTTAGAAAAACTGGATAGGAAGCGCTCCATCATGACAATGGGCCTTGAAGGATACCAGAATATTATCAGCGGGATAAGTGTGCTCATAGGAAGTGTTGAAAAGCCGTATGGAATGCTGACGGCTCACAGCACGAAAAAAGAAAGATTTGCACAGGAAGACGCCCGTTTCCTGAATTCGGTTGCAATAATCCTTTCACTTACAATTGAACGAAAGCAGGTGGAAGCCGCACTCCAGAACAAGGTTTATTTCCTGAAAACGCTTCTGGATACTATTCCGGCTCCCGTATTTTACAAGGATCGGGAAGGGGTTTATCAGGGCTGTAACGATCTCTTTGCAAAGATGGTTCTCGGAAGTTCAAAAGAAAAGGTAATCGGATATACTGTAGATGAGCTTTCCGAAGCTATTCCCTCAGAACTCGGGGAAGTATACAAAGGAATGGACAGGCAGTTGTTCCAGAAAGGAGGAAGCCAGGTTTACGAGTCCAAAGTTATGTGTTCTGACGGGCTTGAAAGGGACTTTATTTTCAATAAAGCTACGTACAGAAGTTTCTGCGGGACCGTAGAAGGGCTTATTGGAGTAATGCTTGACATTACAGGGCGCAAAAAAATGGAAGAAAAACTGCAAAAAAGTGAAGAAAGATACCGCCTTATTGCGGAACAAACAGGGCAGTTAATATATGATATTGACCTGAAAAACGGCCGTGTTGAGTGGGCAGGGGCAGTCACAGAGCTCACGGGTTACAGCAGTAAAGAAATAGAGAACCTGGATTTTTACGGCTGGCTAGATCATATTCATCCTGAGGATCGCAGAAGAGTAAAGCAGTCATTTAAAAACTGCTGGAACACAGGAGAGAGGTTCAATGAAGAATTCAGGTTCAGGCGAAAGGATGAAAGTTATTTTTGTGTGAAAAATAAAGGGGCATACCTGAGAGACGAAGAAGACTGCATATGCCGGGCTCTCGGAGTAATGGAAGATGTTACAGAAATTAAAAGGTCTTCAAGAAAATTAAGGGAAAGCGAAGAACTCTACAGATCGTTTTTACAAAATTTCAAAGGAATTTCGTTTAAGCTGGACTACGATTTTGTCCCACTTTTAGTTGAGGGACCTGTTGAGGAAATAACCGGATACGCAGAAAAAGAGTTCATCTCCGGTAAAATAGATCTGTTTGACCTTGTTGTCACTGAAGACAGGCCGCTGCTCAATACAAGTCGGGAAAAAATGATCTCCTCTCCGAATTCCATTATGGAATATGAGTACAGGCTCAGACGGAAAGACGGAAATACAAGGTGGGTCCACGAATTAATTCATAATGTCTGCAATGCCTCAGGAGAAACCGTATTTATTCAGGGGTATACCTATGATATCACCCAGAGGAAAAAAGCTGAGGAGACTCTTGAGAAAGCCGAAAAGATCGGCATGAGAGAGATCCACCATCGGATCAAGAATAACCTTCAGATAGTTTCGTCCCTACTCAGCCTTCAGGCTGACAAGTTCAAAGATAAGGAAGTTATTGAAGCCTTCAGGGAAAGCGAAAACCGTGTAGTTTCAATGTCCATAATACATGAAGAGCTCTATAAATCGGAGGATGCGACAAGTGTTGACTTTGCAGCATATCTCAAGAAATTGACTGCTGACATCCTTCACTCCTACAAAATCGGGGATGAGAAGATCAAGCTTCATCTTAAGGTAGACAGTACACTTCTCGGAATCGATACCGCCATTCCCCTGGGAATTATAATTAATGAGCTTTTCTCAAACTCCCTTAAATACGCATTTCCAAAAGGTGAAGAGGGAGAGATCAGGATTTCCCTTTACCAAAACGAAGTCAAATGTCAAGAAACAGGCGAAGACACAGGAGAAAAACCTCCAGAGGCTCCCTCCAGGTTTACCCTTACCTACTCGGACAACGGGGCTCGTTTTCCGAAAGATGTTGATTTCAAAAGTCCCAGAACCCTGGGCTTGCAACTTGTAAACGCTCTGGTTGAGCAGATTAACGGGACTATTGAACTTGAAAGAAAGAATGAGACAAAATTCACTATCAGGTTCGAAGATAGGTATCCCCCTTGAAAACATAAAAAACTCCTCCTGTACTTTATAACCCTATCAGTAACACCTTAAAAACCAAGACTCAACCGGACTTTGTAATCAGACTTTCTTTCCCTTATCTGAAGCAACTTTTTGCAACGATAGTTTTTTTCAATTCAGAATGTTTTTGTCATATAAGCTTGAAAATAGTCTCCATGTGCTTCAGAGATATGGCACGGTATAAACTGGAATAAGTTACACAGGCTTCTATACTAAGAACTAGTCTGGAATTTGAGATTATCCGGAGCTTGATATCATTTGAGATTTGATATTGATTGAGTTTGATGTCACAGGGATCGGATATGTTTTGAATTTGACATCGATTGATACTTAATATGAAATAAGGAAGAAACAAGAGAATATATAGTGAGGATAGGCGAATTGTGAATGCTAATAGGAATTGATGTCGGAGGCACTACCACGGATGCAGTGCTTATCCGGAATGGAGAAGTATGCAGTACTGCCAAGGTTTCCACTGAGCCCGGAAATCTTCTGAATTCCCTTCTTGAAGCCCTCGATGCGGTCAGCAGAGATATCCCACCTGAACAGCTGGATAGAGTGGTATTCAGTACAACCGTGATTACAAATCTCATCGCCGAAGGCAAAACTGACCGTGTAGCCCTGGTGCTGGTCCCGGGACCTGGAATTAACCCGGCAACTTATACTTTCCCTGACAGTTTTTACCTGAAAGGGGCTATGGATTACAGGGGAAGGGAAATCCAGCCCCTTGATGAGGCCGAGATCAGGGAAACTGTGGACTTAATTCGGGAATCCGGGTTTTCGAGGGCAGCCGTTCTAAGCAAGTTCGGACAGAGAAACCCTTCCCATGAGCTCAGGATAGAGGAAATCTTCAGGGAGATCTATCCTGGCTGCAAACTGGAACTGGGACATAAGGTTTCGGGAAGACTGAATTTCCCACGAAGGATAGCAACTGCCATGCTTGCCTCTGCCACCAGGGAGCGCTACCAGGAATTTGTCGGGAAAATAGGGGAAGCTCTTGAAGAGAGAAATATCCGTGCGCCTGTATACATTCTGAAAGCTGACGGAGGAACACTCCCGGTTGAGAAATCAATAGAATTCCCTGTTGAAACTATCTTTTCGGGCCCTGCTGCCAGCACAATTGGCGCTCTGGCCCTTACTCCAGAGGGCCAGACCTCAGTGGTAGTGGATATCGGAGGGACTACGACAGACCTTGCATTGATTCTCTCAGGCAGGCCTCTGCTGGCTTCTAAAGGTGCCAGACTCGGAGACTTTCTGACACACGTTCGAGCGTTTGCTGTCAGCTCGATAGCTGTGGGAGGAGACAGCGTCGTAAGAGTTAAGGATTCGGACATCGGTACAAAGCTTATAACGGTTGGTCCTGACAGGGCAGGCCCGGCTTACTGTATGGGGGGACAAGAAACTACCCCTACTGATGCCATGAAGGTGCTCAGGCTTGTCGAGGTAGGAGATCCCGAACGTGCAAGCGAGGCTATCAAAGCCATAGCTTCCGCCCTGGGAGAGTCCGAAGCTGAAACTGCGTCCCTGATAGTGGATAAAGTGGCACAGACTATTGCTGATGCAGTCAATGAGATGTTTCTTGAATGGGAACAGGAACCTGCTTACAGGATATGGGAGGTCCTGCAAGAGAAAAAAGCGAGACCTGAAAACGTTGTAGGAATCGGAGGGGGAGCAAAAGGTCTCATTGCCGAGATTGCAAAAAAGCTTGATGCAAAACCTGTTATTCCTGAACACGCTGAAGTAGGAAATGCCATAGGAGCAGCTGTGGCAAGGCCCACGCTTACTCTGAACCTGCACATTGATACTGAACAGAAGGTGTACTCAGTCGCCGAGGAAGGAGAGATTATCAGCCTGAATGCAACAAATTTCGGGAACTTCAATAAGATACGCCTTGACGAAGCTGAGGCCTTTGCCACAAAACTCCTGAGGGAACGTGCAGAAACCTTTGGAATTTCCGAGTATGCGGGTGAAGCCGAGATTGTTAACAGTGAGGTTTTCAATGTCGTCAGCGGCTGGTATACGTCTGGGAGACTTTTTGACGTGGATATGCAGATTCCTGCAGGCCTGATCCCGGAATGGAAAAGGAGGGAAAAAGCATGAAACTGGGGCTTGGAAAAATAAGGGATGCACTGAAAACCGGCTCCGGAGCAGGTACCAGAGAAGGGGAGCAGGTAGAGAGGAAAAGTAAGGTAGAGAAGGAAGAAGTCCAGAGAATCAAAGATGACGAAAATAAGCCTGAAGCATCCGGGGGAAATCCAATGGAGTTAAAAAAGACCGGGCCGAAACCGAAAGAAGGACCTTTGTCCCAGACAGACAGCACTGAAGCCAAAAAAACAGGTCTTATATTCTTCCCTGCCTTTGACTGGGCCATTTCGCCAACTCATCCTGAAAGAGAAGAACGCCTTCTCTATACCAGGGACCAGATTTTTGAAGAAGGCCTGATGGATCTGCCGGAGATAGCCGAATATAAACCTCGCCTTGCAGAGTACAGGGATATTGCCAGAGTTCACTTCTGTGTGCCTGATATAAAAGCCCAGGCTACAACTCCTCACCTGATCGCAGCAGGCAGTTGTCTGGTGCTTGGGGATGCACTGATGAAAGCAGAAGTCAAAAATGCTTTTGCGCTTGTCCGACCGCCTGGACACCATGCAATGACGGTAGCACACGGGAACCGGGGATTCTGCAATATCAATAATGAGGCTATCCTTGTCGAGTACCTGAGGAAAAAATACGGAATTCGCAGGATTGCAATCGTGGATACCGACGTGCACCATGGAGATGGAACCCAGGAAATTTTCTATGATGATCCTGATGTGCTTTTTGTCTCCTTCCACCAGGACGGAAGAACTCTATATCCGGGCTCGGGCTTTATAAACGAACTTGGAGGCCCAAAAGCCCTTGGCAGGACAATCAATATCCCCCTGCCACCCGGGACTCCTGATGAGGGTATACTTTACGTGCTCGATTCCCTGGTGCTTCCGATTCTTGAGGACTTCAAGCCTGAACTTGTCCTGAACTCTGCGGGACAGGACAACCACTATACCGACCCTCTTGCGAATATGCGCTTTTCCGCGCAGGGCTACGCAAAATTGAATGAGAAACTTGCGCCTGATATGGCAGTACTTGAAGGAGGGTACGCAATCCAGAGTGCACTACCTTATGTGAACACAGGCATAATCCTTGCAAT
Organism: uncultured Methanosarcinales archaeon; assembly: GCA_964435275.1. Classification (GTDB taxonomy): domain Archaea; phylum Halobacteriota; class Methanosarcinia; order Methanosarcinales; family Methanosarcinaceae; genus Methanosarcina. The sequence goes on from CAYSZA010000015.1 coordinate 18,943, forward strand.
GGCAGGACTTGATTATTCCTGTGTAAGGGAACCTGATTTCAAGCCAGGCATGTTTGTCCAGGCTTCAAGGGATAGAAAAACCCTGGAGGAGACGGTTGCAGCCCAGTTAGAAAACTGGAAAAACAGGGACAGGCTTGTAGAGGCCGAAGTAGCAAAACACGGAGACTTTTACAGCAGGAAAAAACAGATTTTTTACGACACGGATATGATTCAGGAGTTCCAGGAAGAGAGAATCCGGATGTGTCCCGACTGCCAGGGCTACAAAACCATAGACTCCCGTGCCCACAGGAGCATAAATGATACCAGGATCTTCGGAGTTTCGATTCCTATCTATGCCTGTGAGAACTGCCAGGCTGAAGCCAGGGAGGAGTACAGGAATAGACTAAACCGTCCGGAATACGAGTATATCTACCTGCAGGATAAAAAACAGGATGAATACAGGGCATATAACTCGAGGACAAAGCAGGAAACGGTCTACTGAGGCAGAGACTGATTTTTTGGAGCAGAAAACGATTCATTGAAAGTTACACAGACCCTTTTTTCTTTTTATCTTTTTTCCTTTTATTTTTTCTAGCCTCCCAATTCTTTCTTTATTCTTCATCCAATGAATTACTCAGATCTGAAGTGAGATTTTCCAGCCCTCTGAGTTTTTCAGCGGTTGCAGGAAAATGAGTTAACTGGTTTAAGCACTTACTTTGGGAATATGGGCATTTTTCCAGTACCTTTCCCGAATGAAATACAGGAAATACGCAATAATTTTTTAAGAGAAATTTGTAAAGATAGCACCGTTTTCTTAGGGCACTTACTAAATATATTAATTTTACCCTCAAGATTAAACTCGCCAGATTATTTGCAGGTTTGCAGAAGATTTAAAACCTTACCAGTTTACCTGAGAGTAGCTGTAAGTAGATCTTGGCCGTGCTTATTCCAGCAGTCAGGTATGGGAATTAAAAACATTTTGTAGTCAGTGTTAACTTATTTTTAGTTAATATAATCAAAAAAGGATAATGGACAGTAAGGAAGAAACATTTCGAGAGCATTCCAGCAAGCTGGGACGTAATTTTCGGTTTCATTTTTCTTAATTATTTTCTAAACATATTAGTTTTGACCAATATGTTTATATCATATTTGCAATTAGTTTCTAATTAATTTGATAAAGTTTCACTTCTAATTTTTTTACTTATATGGAGGAATTCGACATAAACGGAATAAAACTTTTGTTACTAACCTTTTTAATACTCACGCTAAGCTCCGGCATCGGGGCGGCGGCTGAGATTCCCGTTTCCCCGGGGAGCTCAATTCAAGCCGCAGTGAACAGTGCAAATCCGGGTGATACAGTTATAGTACACCCAGGAATCTATAATGAGAACATTGTGATAACTAGGCCAGGTTTTGTACTTATGTCAGCATCAGGAAATCCTGATGACACGATAATCGCTTCCAATGATGCAACCAAAGACGTAATCTCAGTTACAAGCAGAAATATAGTAATTAAAGGATTTACGATCAGTGGAGCCGCAACAGATAAGTCAGGAATTTATCTACTTAGTTCCAGGGACTGCGTCATTGAGAATAATAAATTTGTAAATGATGCCCTGGGAGTATACGTAAGGACTTCAGTGAATACCACTATACGAGGCAATTCAGCTACCAGAACAGGTGAAGCTGGGAAAATAGGTAGAGGAATTAGCGTTGAGGGGTCCGAAATAACTACTGTTTTGAGCAACACGATTTCAAACCATAATTATTCGATTTATTTCTCTAACTCCCCTGGTAATACTGTCTCAGGAAACTCTGCAAGCCAGTGTGCCGAGGACGGTATAGTTATTGACCGCTCAAATAAAACTATCCTCGAAAGCAATACTGTAAGCTCGAACGCAAAAAAGGGAATCTATCTTAAAAATTCACATGGAAGTAGCGTGAAAAACAATGTCGTTTCTTCCAACGGAGCAAACGGAATTGACATGGAGTTATCTAATGGAACCAGAGTTCTGGATAACAATATTACAGGCAATGCTAGAAACACAAATATACACGGTTTATTCCTGAATACCTGTAAAGATGTTTACTTGCAAAACAACGAAATTTCAAACTGTCAATACGGAGTAGCTATGAGGTTCTCCGAAAATAACAGTTTTGTGAACAATAATGCACATGACAATGCCATAGGCTACTACGTATCTTACACATCCACCAGAAACACACTTTCGGGCAATAAGGCAAATGTTAACAATAACGGCATTATTATAGAGCGTAGGGCAAATAATAACATCGTGGACAGGAACGAAGTAAATTCGAACTCAGCCAGCGGAATTGCACTGGACAATGCAATCAATAATAGAATATCCAACAACAGCGCGTCCTCAAACAATAGAGGCATTTATTTACTCTCATTGTCCACTGGAAACACAGTTTCAGACAATACTGTGAACTCTAACAAAAACGATAGTGTTGTTCTTGAGAATACAACTGATAACAGACTTACCGGTAACAGTATAATTTCAAGTTCCAGTTCCAGGTATGGCATTTATTTGCAGAATTCCAATAACAGTTACCTGATCAACAATACGGTGCAGTATGGTCTGAGAGGTATAAATCTGGAGAGATCAGCATATAATGAGATTTTTGAAAATCTAGTTACTGGTTGTAAAGAATTTGGAATATTCTGCACGGTTTCTGCTAATAACAACCTTTCTAAGAACACAGCTCAGGACAGCGGTCAGGGTATCGCCCTCGACTCATCTGAGAATAATATAATCTCAAGCAACAAGGTCAGTTTAAACGGTTATGGGATTTACATGTGTCCCAGAAGCTATGGAAACCGTGTTTATGACAACTATTTCTACAATGTCAACAATGCAAATATCAGGAATAATCAAAGTTTCTGGAACACTACAAAAACTCCAGGCAAAAACATTATGGGTGGACCAACTCTTGGAGGTAACTTCTGGGGAACCCCAGCAGGCATGGGCTTCTCCGATACTAATTCTGATGCAGATGGCGACGGCATTATTGACATTCCTTTCGTTTCACTCAATGGTAATATCACTGACAATTACCCGCTGATACGTGTGGTACTGCCTGTAGCAAATTTCGACATCAGACCCACAAGGGGCTTTGTCCCTCTCACAGTCGAGTTTAAAGATTATTCGCAGGATGCATCTTCTATAAGCTGGGACATTAATGGGGATGGGCGTTCGGACAACAGCAGCAGCAGCTTTACCTATGTATATGGGGTCCCCGGAGTCTATCCTGTCACTCTGACAGCAAGTAACAAAAACGGCACGGACTCAAAAACTGTGCAAATAATTGCAGAGGAATTTAAAGTTTATCCTGTTGCAGGCTTTAGCGCCAGTATAAAGAGCGGCAATGCTCCTCTCACTGTCCAGTTCACGGATCTCTCGCAATCCGCAACCTCAAGGAACTGGGACATTGGCAGTGACGGAACTGTTGAGTCCACAAATGCAAGCTTTGTTTATACGTTCACTGCTACTGGAACTTATCCCGTAACCTTAACCGCAATCAATGCAAACGGCACATCCACAATGGTTGACCAGATAATTGTGAACAGTGTTACATATGACAATGATGACAACGGAGGCCACAGCAGCGGTGGTGGCGGTGGCGGTGGTGGTTCCCCCGAACCTGCAAAGAATGTTCAGGTTAAGGAAATCTCACAGACAAGAGTTACAAATGGAAAACCTGTAATGTTTAATTTTGCAAAGAACGCTACCTGCGTTGTCTACGTGGGCTTTGATGCAAAGAAGTCTGCAGGCAAGACCACAACTATTGCCGAACAGCTTAAAGCAAAATCGACTCTGGTTTCAAACCTGAGTACGGGTGAGGTTTATAAGTACTTCAACCTCTGGGTTGGAAACGCAGGATTTGCAACTGAAAAGAACATCGAAAACCCTGTAGTCTGCTTCAAGGTTGAAAAATCCTGGCTGCAGGATAAGAATATCGACAAGGCTTCGATCACCCTTAACAGGTACAGCGACAAAAAGTGGTCACAACTGCCCGTAGAACCGCTAAGGGAAGATAACAAATACCTGTACTTCACGGCAGAGACTCCAGGCTTCTCATTCTTTGCAATTACAGGAAAAGCCGTTGAGAAAGAAAGCGTGACTGAAACAAAGCCTGCAACAGAAACTTCGGAGACTGAGCAGGAAAGCACAAACCAGTCAGAGACCGAACAGGAACAGAAACCCGAACAGGAAGCAGGGAAGGATAATGTTTCAAGCATACCCGGATTTGGAATGATCTGTGGTATAACTGGCCTTCTTTTGGTATTCCTGTATAGAAGAAAATAAGAAAAATGGAAAAAGAAAAAGAACTGAAGAGTAAAAAGGAATGATTAGGGAAATTTAGCACAGAAAAAGATAGGATGCAGGCGTAGGACCTTCACTCCTATCTCTATTTTTCTGTTTCTTTTTTTGAATTGCTTTTCCTCATTCTTCCTCGTTTTTGGCTTTTAACTATTCTTGCCAGTTCTTTTTCTTTTTCTGTCCTTTCTTTTTAGCAGTGTACCTGCTGTTCAAGTTTTCCTTTTTTCTTACTTTCCGTTATTTTTCACACTTCCTCATTTATGGCGGCGTTATCATTTTTCCTGGTCCTGTTTTGTGAGCCTTTCCATTCTTTTCGGTATGGCGTTATCTCGCTTGTTCCTAAAATCTTTTATCAATGACTGCGCCTGAGCTGAATTTCCTATAGGTGGCAGATTCAGATTATCAGGTATAAATTGCCGGGTCGTGTCCCTGAGTTATAGATCGATTCTGAAAAAGCGAGTACATCCCACGTATTTAATGAATATATTGAGAGATTCTTGCGCTTTCGGTATTCAATGACTCAAACCCACGACCAAAATTAGGAAAACTCAAATTTGAGTTACCCA
>CAYSZA010000016.1:0-23572 GCA_964435275.1 uncultured Methanosarcinales archaeon
AAAGAGTTTGTGAACATAAAGACGGTTGTGGTCAACAAGTAAGGCTTCCAAGGCCCGGGAACTAATTGAAGATTTTTATTGAAAAAATATGATCCAGAGGACTTATTTAAGGGAACTTATTTAAGAGAACTTATTTAAGTTTGAGATTCTGCCTGTTAAGCTTGAATACTGCTGAAGCCTGACCGGTAAGCTTATTTAAGCTTGACCAACAGGTTAATCAAAGCTTGCCAGACAAACCTGAGTTAAGTTTAATTTTACCTGAACAAAAGCCAGATAGCTATATTTGGGGTTTTTCATGAAAGCTTCGGATCTTTTCGTTGCCCAGCTTGAAGAAGAAGGTGTTGAATATATTTTCGGACTGCCAGGCGAAGAAAACCTTGACCTGCTTGAGTCCCTGAGGACTTCCAGAATCAAACTGATCGTAACAAGGCACGAGCAGGCTGCGGCATTTATGGCTGCAACGTACGGGAGGCTAACAGGGAAGCCAGGGGTTTGTTTTTCAACGCTTGGGCCTGGTGCCACTAATCTTGTTACAGGAGTTGCACAGGCACAGCTTATAGGAGCTCCTCTTATTTCCGTATCCGGACAAAAAGCTCTCGCTGACAACTGGCAGGCTCGTTTCCAGCTTGTGGACGTTGTCAGGATGATGGAACCTCTCTGTAAGAAAGCTGTTTCTATCACCGATCCGGGAATGATCCCCACAGTGATCCGCAACGCTTTCAAACACGCGGAAGCCGAAAGACCAGGAGCTGTACATATTGAGCTTCCGGAAGATGTAGCTCAGGAAGAAACTGAAGCTGTGGTGCAGAAGCGAAGCGAAATTAAGATTCCTTTCCCTGATCCCGAAGTTGTGAAAAAAGCTGCGAATATGATCTGTAAGGCTAAAAACCCCCTGATCATAGTTTCCTCAGGCGCAAATCGCAAATCGATCACTGATGAGCTCGAATACTTTGTCCGACAGACAGGCATCTACCTGGTGCATACCCAGATGGGGAAAGGCGTTGTTCCGGATGACTGTGATTACAGCCTCTTTGCCACAGGCATTCATGCCAGGGACTATGTTAACTGCGGAATTGACGGGGCTGACCTGATTATCACTATTGGATACGATATAGTAGAATATCCTCCCTACCTGTGGAACGGGACCCTGGACAAGCAGATCATAAATATCGATTTTGTGGAATCAGTACCTGATAGGTATTTTAATCCCACAGTAGAAATTATTGGGGATATTGCTTCTTCAATCAGGGAACTTGCTGCAAGCATTACGGAGAAACGAGAGTTTCCGGTCTTTGAGAATACCAGACGTTTCATTGAAGAAAAAATAAATGCTGCTGCCAGGAAAAGTTACCCTCCTCTCCCGCAGGCCGTAGTCCAGAGTGTCAGGAAAGTGCTCGGGAGGAACGATATAATTACGCTGGACAATGGGATTTATAAGCTCTGGTTCGCTCGGCTTTACAAGACATATACCCCTAATACCGTACTCCTTGACAATGCCCTCGCAACAATGGGTGCAGGGCTTCCTTCGGGGATTGGCGCAAAACTGCTTCATCCTGAGTGCCGGGTGCTTGCAATCTGCGGGGATGGAGGTTTCATGATGAACTGCCAGGAACTTGAGACCGCAGTCCGCTATGGAATTCCTGTAGTCGTCCTGATCCTCAATGACAATGGTTTTGGCTTTATTAAATGGAAACAGAAGAAGATGGATTTCAAGGATTTCGGGCTGGACTACGGGAATCCTGATTTTTGTCGCTTTGCCGAGAGCTTCGGGGCTGCAGGTTTCAGGATTAGGAAAGAGGATGACCTTGAAGAAGTCCTGGAGAAAGCTTTTGCACTGAATAAGGTGGCGGTTATTGAGTGCCCGATCGATTATTCCGTAAACTATGAAACTTTCTCAATAGAACTGGGAAAGCTTACATGTAAATTTTGATTGGAACATATAAATTCCACCTGGAAAATTTCTTCGGACTCGCAGGTTAAATTCTGCAAGCTCAGGACCGTTAAAAATCAAGCCTTGGGGGAAAACAATTGGGAGGCAAAGGAAATGAAGCCGGATATCCTGTCCATTCACATGATGTTGCGATAGTTGGGGCTGGGCTGGCCGGGCTTCGGGCAGCAATTGAAACCGTGGATCAGGGGCTTGACACAGCCGTCATTTCCAAGGTGCACCCTCTTCGCTCCCATTCCGTGGCAGCGCAGGGAGGGATAAACGCAGCTTTAGGAAACGCTGTAGCCGATGACTCCTGGGAAGCTCATGCCTTTGATACGGTCAGGGGTTCGGATTACCTGGCCGACCAGGATGCCGTGGAAATCCTGTGTATAAACGCACCTGCTGCAGTAATAGAACTTGAGCATTTCGGAACGGTTTTTTCCAGATTTCCTGACGGCAGGATTGCTCAGAGGCCTTTTGGAGGAGGGATGTTCCCAAGAACCTGTTATGCTGCAGATCGGACAGGGCATAATATTCTGCACTCGCTTTACGAACAGCTTGTGGGAAGGGAGAAGGATGGAAAACGGAAACTGAGTAAACTTACTTTTTATGAAGAATTCTTTGTAACCTCCCTGGTAAAGCTTGAAAAAGTCTCTATCAAAAATGATTCCGGGAAAAAAGAAAGGTGTGTGGGCTGTACTGCACTGAATATCGCCGATGGGAGTCTTCATGGTTTTACCTGCCATTCTCTGCTTCTTGCAACTGGCGGTTTTGGGCAGCTTTTTGACCGTTCTACAAATTCCCTGATTAATACCGGGGACGGGGCTTCCCTGGCGCTTCAAGCAGGTGTGCCTTTAGAGGACATGGAATTCGTGCAGTTTCACCCGACTACCCTTTACGGCACAAATATCCTGATCACGGAAGGGGCAAGAGGGGAAGGCGGCTATCTTCTGAATAACAGGAACGAACGCTTCATGGAAAGGTATGCTCCTGCAGCCATGGAACTTGCCCCAAGGGATATTGTTGCTAGAGCTATCCAGAAGGAGATCGAGGAAGGTAGAGGATTCGAGGGAGGCTACGTCCTTCTTGACCTCAGGCACCTGAAAGAGGAGAGAATTGCAGAACGCCTGCCTGGGATAAGGCTTATCTCCATGGACTTTGCAGGCGTTGATCCTGTCAAAGCCCCGATTCCGGTACAACCAGGTCAGCACTATTCCATGGGAGGGATTTCGACAGACAATTATCTGGCAACTGAGCTGCCCGGGCTATATGCGGCAGGAGAATGCGCCTGCGTAAGTGTGCATGGGGCGAACCGGCTCGGAGGCAATTCCCTGCTTGAAGCCGTGGTTTTCGGCAAACTCTCAGGACAGGAAATCGGAAGCTCTTTCCCGGATTCTGGCTGGGATAAGAAAGGGGCTGAACAGGCTGTTTTTGAGCGCCTTCATGAAGAGGATGCACGGATTAAAATCCTGCTTGCCAGGAAAACCGGGGTGAAAATGCACAGCCTCAGGGATGAACTGAAGAAAACGATGTTTGAGCATTTCGGAGTCTTTCGGGAAGGAAAAAAGATGGAAAAAGGGCTGGAAAAGCTTCTCGAACTCAAAAGTCACTTCCCTGAGGTTTATATCAATAACATGTCCGGGCTATTCAATTATGCCCTCGTCCATACTCTCGAACTTGAGGGATTATTTGATATTGCAGAAGCCGTTGCAAGGGGGGCTATTTCCAGGCAGGAAAGCCGGGGGTCTCACTCAAGGCTTGATTACCCGCACAGGGATGACAAAAATTTCCTTTATCATACCCTCTACAGGCTGAAGGACGGAAAACCTGTGCTTGAATCCCTACCTGTAAGGACTGGAAGGTTCCCTGTAAAGGAGCGTGTGTACTGATGAGGCTGAAAGTATTTCGTTTTGACAGGGAAACCGGGGAATCCTATTACGATATTTTCGAAATCGAACCCTCGGCAGGGATGACAGTTCTTTCCGCACTATTCAAAATTCAGGAAGAGTTCGATGATTCTCTTGCCTTCCGCTACTCCTGCAGGGGAGCAGTCTGCGGCAGCTGCGCAATGCTGATTAATAAAATACCCGGGCTTGCCTGCCGGGTTCAGATAGAATCCCTTCTCAAAGGGGGTGAGGAGATAAAACTGAGACCTTTTCCGGGAACGGAAGAGACCATACCATGGGACCCTGAGAAAGAAGTACTCGTAGAACCCCTCCCTTCTCTCCCGAAAGTAAAGGACCTTATAGTGGATATGGACAAATTCTTCGAGTTTTACAGGACAATAGAGCCAACCTTCAAACCGTTTTCAAAACCTCCTGAGAGAGAGCGGCTTATGCCTCCCAATGCTGTAAAAGAGCTTGAAAAATATACGAGTTGCATACTCTGTGCGGCCTGCGTAGGTGCCTGCCCTGTCTCGGGAAAGGACAAGGATTTCCTGGGCCCTGCGGCTCTTGCAAAACTGTATCGGTTTCACATTGATCCCCGTGAGGTCGATCATGAATTGAGACTCATGCTTGCTAATAGTAAGTCTGGATGGTGGGGCTGTGAATTCCATGCCAATTGCAGGGCTGTCTGCCCTAAAGGCGTTCCACCCATTGAGGGAATCGGAAAGGCCAGAAGGGAGATAAAAAAGTTTGGAAAAGAGCCTGAGTAAAAATTCTGAAGCTTTAAATGAGATTTCTGAGGTGAATCTATTAATCGCGAGAATCGGGTTGAGAAAGACTCCCTTGGGGAAATGGAAGTTCCAGCCGAGGCTTATTACGGCATCCATACCCAGAGGGCCCTATGTAATTTTCCTGTAAGCGGGCATCATGCGAGGCCAGAGTTCATCAGGGCGTATATTCTGGTAAAAAAGGCTGCAGCACTTGCTAATCTTGAACTTGGGGTGCTTGATAGGGAAAGAGGGAATGCCATTGTTTCGGCAGCCGATGAAGTGCTTACCGGGCTTGCAGGGCGGTATTCGACTCAGTTTCCGGTGGATGTTTTTCAGGCAGGGGCAGGCACTTCTTTTAACATGAACGTTAACGAGGTGCTTGCGAACCGGGCTCTGGAAATTCTGGGTCGAGCCCGGGGAGACTATGGTTTCCTGAGCCCCAACGACCATGTAAATAAAGCCCAGTCGACAAATGATACCTTTCCGACAGCCTCCTGCGTAGCTGTCATTTTTGCGGCTGACAGGCTGCTTGATGTGCTTGCTTCCCTTTCGGAAGCCTTTCGCGCAAAAGCTGAGGAGTTTTCGGAAATCCCTAAGTCAGGCCGGACACATCTTATGGATGCCCTGCCAGTGACCCTTGGTGACGAGTTCGGAGCCTATTCTGCTGCGCTGTCAAGGGCTTCGCGCAGGATAGAAGAACGAAGAAACGACCTACTTGAGCTGCCCCTGGGAGGGACTGCAACCGGGACAGGGGCAAATACCGATCCCGGATATAGAGAACTAGTAATCTCAATACTTTCCGAACTCTGTAAACTGCCTTTCCGAAAGGCAGCTAACAGCTTTGAAGTCCTGCAGAGCCGGGCACAGCTTGCAGCCTTTTCAGGAGCGCTTCGGGAGCTCGCGCTTGAACTTATAAGGATAGCCAATGATCTCAGGCTTCTTAATGCCGGCCCGACTACAGGCATTTCCGAAATCGAGCTTCCGGCTGTGCAGCCTGGCTCGTCCATGATGCCTGGAAAATACAACCCTGTAATGGCCGAATGCCTGGACATGATAGGATTCCAGATTGTGGGTAATGATACGGCAGTCGCTCTTGCAGCCCAGGCCGGGCAGCTGGAGATCAATGTCATGACCCCTGTGATAACCTCCAATGTTCTTGTCTCGATTGCCCTGCTCACAAATTACTTGCCGGCTTTCCAGAAGCGCTGCGTAGAAGGGATCAAGGCGCATAAAGACAGGTGCATGGCTTACCTTGAGCTAAATCCGATCCTGGTAACCTTTCTTGCCCCGAGGCTCGGGTATCTTAAGGCTGCAGAAATAGCAAAAGAAGTACTGGACAAGAAAGTGCCTGTTAAGGATATCCTGGTAATGAGAGGACTTTTAAGTAAAGAAGAAGCTGAAGAGTTATTCAAACTTGAAAATCTATTATAATTTTCCTGACTCATAAATAAGAAGGTGCTATAAAAGAAGGGGGTCCGTTTGACCTGCTCAAGCTGAACGAAACGGACAGAATCTGTCAAGTGAATTTTTTGAGCAAACCTGGTATAATTAATACCTGTTTTCTCTGGGTTTCCTGTGGTTAGGAAGACAGTCTCTGCAGTAGACTGGTCTGTCAGGGTCAGGCCTGAAAGGTACCTGAGTTTCAGCGCCACAGTCGGAACAGGTTGCGTTGTGCATTTCCCTGGGACCTCCGAAACCTCCGCGGTTGCTGTCTCTTCCCCTGAAGGAATTTCCTCTGTCATTAAAAGCCATTTTCTTTTCACCTCCGCTTACAGCGGATAGTCCATAGTTTAAAAATAAGGTTGTATATTGCTCTTTGATTAAAAACAGAAACTAGTTTTTAATAACAGATTATACATCTCTTTATTTTTAATGCTCTTAGTATACAGTCAAATTATATAAGTTTAACTCATAAAAATAGAGTCATGTAAAAAGTAAATTCTACTTCGGAATTGCCTTTGTTCAAATCCATTATTTTTAAGTTTTTTCTGACAGAACAGGAATTGCCAGTTATATCCATGAGCACCATCAGAATAAGTTGAAGAAGCTATTAGATAAAGGTATTATGAAATAAGCATTTGAAGACAGGATATGGAAAGTGGATAATGGTTTAAACCGGAAGCTGGTTGAAACCGGAGTAAAAATCAGGACAACATAGTTAGTACAACATAGTTAGTACAATATAGTTATATGAGACCTTACTGTGTTACTTCGGGTACTTATTTGAGATACCCTTTTCTCTCAAGCCATTCAACCTGGGGCCTTGTGTACTTCCAGATTACATCGGCCTTAGAATCCTGAATTTCCCAGGGAGCGGCGATTACTACGTCTCCCTCATGGATCCACATCTTCTTGTTTTTGGATCCGGGAATCCGGCCCATTCGGACTATACCGTCCATACACTGTAATGTAACTCTTTTTGAGCCTAAAAGGCTTCCTACGGTTGCCAGGACTTCGTGATTTTCCTTGCGTGGAGTACGTACCCTTGTTACTTCCTGGGTTGCGGGCACGGAGCTTCCAGTTCCTGCTTTTCTCTTTCTTATATTGCTTCTATAGTTCGCCAGGTTAATTCCTCTTATTGTCATTAATTTAACTTATTTTCTTACGATTTGCTTATTTTTTGCCAAGGTTTTCAAACTTTCTATGCCTGTGGATGCTTCTGGTACTTTGACGTGAAGGTTCATAAATGAATAGGAATCAAAGAACCTTTAAGAAATCTGGAATCTCTAAAAAATCCCGAACTTCAGGATATTTTCACTTTAAAGATCGTTAAATGTTCCTCAGTTACTTCCCGATCCACAAGCCTGAGAGTATGCTTCAAAACCCTCGGGTGCATTTTCATATGCATAATTATAAAAATGCGTACAAGTGATGTTTGTATCCCCACTCAATAAATAAATTCTAAGTATTCCTAAAATTCAGGGTTCTGATGCCCTTCACCTGCCCTAAGGCAAAAAACACAGAATAAAAAGTGGAGTAGGTGTTGACAATTTTTATAATCAACACTTTAATTTTAATCTATTTTAATTCAAGAAGCTTCAGTTTAGAACTTCCTGTGGTTAGGCAGGCAATCCCTGCAATAAACCGGCCGTCCTTCTGTCGGTTTGAATGGAACCTCAGTTTCAACGCCGCAGTCAGAACAGATAACTTTGTGCATTTCCCTGGGGCCGCTGTTGCCGCCTCTGAAACCTCCGCGGTTGCTGTCTCTGCTTCCCCGGTTGCCTCCACGGTAGGAATTTCCTCTGTCATTAAAACCCATTTTCGTTTCACCTCCGCTTATAGCGGATACATATATTCGATAAAAACATGATCGGATATAACTTATTATTTAAAAACAAAAATGGAGTTTTTAATAACAGATTATATGTCTCATTATTTTTACTAGAGGTATAACCATTTTCATGCTATATAAGATTAATCCATGACAACCTGAAGAAATAGAAGCGGCTTCCTCAAAGAGAAACAATCTGGACTGGCAGATTTCAAAGAATAAAAGGAGTTTGGAAACACTGCTGTGAGGTTTCCAGTGATATGATAAAATTGAAAATTCTGGAATTTCTGAACTTAGAACTTCCTGTGGTTTGGTAGGCAGTCTCTACAATAAACCGGTCTTCCTTCAGCTGGCTTGAATGGAACCTGGGTCTCTACACCACAATCAGAACAAACTGCGGGGTGCATTTCCCTGGGGCCGCTGTTGCCGCCTCTGAAACCTCCGCGGTTGTTATCTCTGTTTCCCCGGTTGCTGTCTCTTCCCCTGAAAGAGCTCCCTCTGTCATTAAAACTCATTTTCGTTTCACCTCCGCTTATAGCGGATATAGTCTAGGTTGCTATAAAAATAAGATCTATACATTCTTTTATTAAAAACAAAAATGAAGTTTTTAATAACAGATTATATGACTCTTTATTTTTACTGCCAATATGTCCCTAGCTCTCATCCTATATAAAAGTATCTGTAAAAAACTCCGGATTATAACAGGAAAAAACTGATAATGAAGGAAAACTCTCCGGTCTTCAGGCGCTGTTTTGTTTAAAAAAAAGCTAATAATAAAATATGTTGCAGTGGTTTTTCAGAAGGTATAAGAGAGATAATAAATTATGAAATAAAGGCTAAAAATTGTCTACTGACTGTTATGAAGAGATATTGAACAATAAAAAAGAGATAACCGCTATAGAGAAGATAAAAATTGACAGTAGATCTAAATTGACAGTAGATCTAAATTGACGGAAGATAAATATTCACAGAGGATAAATAAAAGAAGTGGGAAATAATAAATTGATGAATTCTTATTCTCTGCTTTTGCTGGCAATTCTATTTGAGGTCTGCGGAACTACATGCATGAAACTTTCACAGGGGTTCTCAAGATCCCTTCCTTCAATTCTAATTTTTGTCTTCTATGCTATCAGTTTCTTCTTTTTTACCCTGGCCTTGAGAGGTATGGATATAAGCATTGGATATGCGATCTGGGCAGGGCTTGGGACAGCTCTCATTACTGTTGTCGGGATTTTCTGGTTCAGAGAGCCTGTCACCTATCTGAAAATAATTTCTCTTTTCGTTGTCGTGACAGGAGTAATAGGACTTAACCTCAGTGACAGAATTCCCTGAGATAATGTATGAGTAACAGGTTTACTAAATAAAAAAGCTTATAAAGCCAACGTTTCCGGCCACAAGAAGGCGATTTATTAAGAATAAATTATACTCGGGCACTCATAAAGGCTTTGTAAATTCCAGAACGCTATACTTAAGGACGCAAAGTTAGACGACATTAAAAAAGAATTAAGGAACTTATGTAGCTCATGAAATATCGTACTAGGGAGTAAGAAATGATGTCAAAGAGCTATAAGGATGCAATTGAAAAAATACCAACAGATAACAACTATGTAGAAAGCTTAACTGATGAAAAGCTTCTTTGTGCTTTAAAACAGGAACCTCCTAAGATGGGTTTCAAACAGACTTTTTTCTCTCTTGATGTCATTCCAAACGACCTTTTACAAAAATATAGGAGACTTGCCAGCTTTTAAGTAATTACTTTTCCAAAGGATGGACAGATATCCATTAATTAGTCTTTTTCTCATAATCACTGCGTTTCTATTAATAGAAATTTCCCATTGGCAAGTATCAGGAATAAACAATTCTACAGTACAAAGTGATGAGTTACAAATTATACTCTCTAAATTATTTATGCGACTCGATAATTATATATAACATATCTAAGTAATTTTATAACTTAATATGTTATAGATTTCTAAAGTGTGGAAGTTGCTTCTTTTTTTCGTTGCTTTAGAAATCAAAATGTAAATTTGAGGAGGAACAGGATGTCAAAAAGTAGACTTATAATTTTAGTTTTAGCAATACTTTTAATCGCAGGGACGGCAACATATGCATTTGCTAGTTCCTCAAAAGAAACAGCTAATCCCTCAATAGAAATAGACATGACTAACAAAGCAGCTGCAGCGGCGCCAGGTATAGCAAGCGTATATTATAACGCAAAGGTAAAATATGTAGATAGTCCAGACTATGTTAGGGCAAGTGCTTATGTTCTCAAAAGTGATGGAAACTCTGCTTGGTTCTGGATAAGTAATAATGTAAGCACAACAACCCAGCTTGAGATATATAACGCTTTTGTCCTAGGTAAAATAACTCAAAGCAATATTACTGTATATACAGACTCGTCTGGCTATGTCAACCGTGTGACAGTATTATAATTAAGTGGATATAAATCTGAAAGGTTGGCAACGAAAAAATAAAATCTATGGTGAGGTTGAAATCTCTTTAACCAAATTTTTTATATACTTTTATTTTTCTTTTTATATCCCAGACTCCACGGTATTTTTTTGAAAGCCAATATTTTTCCTGATGGCGTTTTTCAACTTTTTTAAATATAGAAAGTCTAAATGAAAATCGGTGAAACTTGGATCTTAGAGAGTGTCTTAAAATTCAACTTGATCATACGATTGAGATAGGATTTACGTTTGAACAAAAAACTGTAGCAGTAAACCATTAACTGCCTATTACGTAGATTTAAAATGTGATGTCTAATGAATTGATTTTATGAATTAAGTTCACAGGTCTATAGGATAAAGCGATATCCTTTAAGTTAATGTAAAACGTACTTATTATCCAATTGTATAATTGATTTGGATTTTAAGATCGCCTCTATATAAGCATTAAAAGAGTTGTCAATTTCGTCATTAACTGCACTGTTAACTTCTGCCTATATTGAGGATCTCCTTTTATGAGATACAGGTTATATCCTTGATAGTTTTTGAAAAATCAGGATCAGGGAATATCCCGGATACTGGGAAAAGAGAAAAGAAATCGTGGAGTTACTCCTCTACTTCGCTGCTTGGCATGCGTCTGAGTTTTCGTATAATACGAGTGGGTTGAACTGCCTGCTCGTCCCTCAAGCATCAGCTACAATCGCCGGCGGTTCTTTGATCTGTGAAAAGAAGATTAGGTCGGCGCGGAATTAATATAAGGAGTTTTTCTGTCTGGCAAACAAGTATTTCGGTTGAAAATAAAGCCTTTAACATGCAGGCAATTTTATTGAAATGCTCCTTTCCTCAAAAACAATGACTTAAAAAATAAGAAAGATATTTCAGGCAGCTCCCAAAACCGCCCTCAGGAATTGCCTGAAAGATTCTTCTGTAATAAGGAATCAACCCTCATTCTCACGGTATCCGACACCGTCTTCTACCGTTGCACTCAGGATCTTTATTCCCGCAGCCGCTCTTGCAGGTCTGACCTGCAGGTTGATTCCCTACAGAGAAATATGGCAACTGCAACTTTTGCTGCCGTGCGAACTTCCCTTAAAGTTCGTTTTTCCACTGTTTCGAAGTATTCACCCGTTTTTGAATCTTCCTTCTTATTTTTTAAGATCTTTATTACTTCAAATTTTAAAGATCTTTAAATCCCACCGCGTCGCTTCCTAACTTTTGGCGTTACTCTTCAGGAAGGCAGGCTGGGACTAAATCTCATATTGTAAGATTAAAATATAAGTATACTTTTCGCAATAGTCTGTGGATCGTTCTGGGTCGGGGGCTTTAAAACTTGATAATACTTTATTTCCCTTTATCAAAGATGAAAGGAATTAGGAATTTAAAAATAATATAAATAAGCTTGCATATTAATCAAAAAAGGGCTCTGAAATGCAAAAGAGAACTTTCAACTATTAAATGTCCTTTTATTCCAGGTTGGATTAGTTAAAATCACTCAAAAAATAAACGAATCGATAAATTCTTTTCAATGGACACTGCTGTCAATGTACAAACTCAGAATTCCATAAAAGGTCCTAGATAAACTGCCCTGGGTTGATGTAAATCGAAAGTCACAATTGCTGGAAGTTACAATTAGAAGACAATCATCTTCTCTATGTGTCTTAATCTTTTCTCTATGTCTTCTCTCCATTTTCTCTATGTTATCTCTACATTTTCTTTATGTCTTCTCTCCATTTTCTCTATATCTTCTCTCATTTTCTCTATGTCTTCTCTCCACTTTCTCTATGTCTTCTCTCATTTTCTTTATGTTATCTCTACATTTTATTTATGTCATCTCTACATCTTCTAGACATCTTTTCTACACTTCTCTGTCTCTTTTCTACGTTTTCTCCGTATCCTGACATCTTCTCTGCATTCTCTCTTTATGGTTCATTTCTTCGTAAGTGTACGTTAGAGAAGAAGGTAGGAAGAGCCTGGAAACTGAGGATATTCAGGGAGAATTTGATGGAGACATACTATAAGGCATAGAATACGCATATTAGATATGGATGATCCGGGATTCGAAACCCTCATCTACGGACGGGAAAGCACTTCTTCCTCTATATACTGTCACGTTTATAGGAACCCTCGGGTTCGGGATTGTACTCACTTTTCTTGTTTTTCTCGTGACAGATTACGGGGGGAATGCATTGATTTATGGCCTGCTCGCCTCGACGTATCCGGCTTTTCAGTTTCTAGGGGCTCCTATCCTTGGACGGTGGTCTGACCTTTACGGCAGAAAGAAAATCCTGTTACTGAGCCAGCTTGGAACCCTTATTGCCTGGGTGATCTTTCTTGTAGCTCTGTTCCTGCCGGTAATTCCTTTGATAGAGGTAAAATCCGGCGTTCTTGGCATTTTTACTATTACTCTTCCACTGCTTGCACTATTCTTCGGAAGGGCGCTTGACGGGCTTACCGGAGGAAATATTTCCGTAGCAAATGCCTATCTTGCCGATCTCACCTCTGAGGAAGACCGGAATAAAAACTACGGTCGGATGTCGGTTGCTTCCAATCTTGGATACGTGGTCGGCCCTGCGCTTGCAGGCGTCCTCGGGACAACCGTTTACGGTGAACTTCTTCCTGTATCCGCAGCCCTGCTCATCTCAGTTGCAGGAACATTTATAGTGCTTTTCCTGCTTCCGGATTCAAAACCCTGTACAATTGACAGTTATCCCGAGCCTGAAAGCCTCCGGAAAGTATTCGGACAGGAACAAAAAGAGTGTTATCAGGTGGCGGGAGAAAAAAAGATAACCTTTGGTGAGGTCTTCAAGCTTGAATACATCCCTTTTATGTTGATA
This sequence comes from uncultured Methanosarcinales archaeon, assembly GCA_964435275.1. Taxonomy (GTDB): domain Archaea; phylum Halobacteriota; class Methanosarcinia; order Methanosarcinales; family Methanosarcinaceae; genus Methanosarcina. The sequence goes on from CAYSZA010000016.1 coordinate 13,139, forward strand.
CTGTATTTCCTGATCTTCCTCGGCTTTAATATCTATTATACCGCCTTTCCTATCTTTGCGGTTGCCGCCCTTAAGTGGAACCCTGCCGAAATGGGCATTTATTTTTCCGTAATCAGTGCACTTATGGCGTTCGTGCAGGGCCCTGTGCTTGCGAGACTTGCTAAATTATACAGGGAGTCAGTCCTGGTTGTAGCAGGGGGCTTTATCCTCGGCCTGCAGTTTATTCTGATCATGCCTGGTAACTTCTTCCTACTTTATCTAGCCGCCGTCTTCTTTGCGCTTGGAAATGGGATTATGTGGCCCTGCGTCCTTTCGATCCTCTCAAAATTCGCAGGCAATACATATCAGGGCTCTGTACAGGGTTTTGCAATGAGTGCAAGCAGCCTCGCAAGTATAATCGGACTGCTTGCAGGAGGTCTGCTTTACACGCAGGTGGGAGCAATTTCCTTCCTGATCGCAGCCGCAATCATATACGCGGTCGTTTTCCTCTCCTTCAGGCTTGTAAGAATCGAAAAACAGAAACTTGCGGAAGCGGCAACCGAACAAATTTCTAGCGGAATTCTGGGAAGTAATTGAACCTTAGCATTTGAATCTAATATCGAATACGCTCTTTTTAAGAAAGCGTATAAATGAAAAAAATTAAGAAGATAATATAAAAAAAAGAAGATAATATAAAAGGAAGAAGATAATATAAAAGAAAAATTAGAAAGAAATTAAAAGGAAGCGGGAAATCTTCTATTTTGAGTAAAGATCGAAAAAAGAGATGTGATACCGTGGAATGGCCTGTAACTGCCGGTGATTATGTAATAGGGGATGTAAATTCAAGCGTAGCCGTGGTAACGCTTGCTTCGGACTATCGGGCCTGGGATCTGAAAAATTATGCAATTTGCGGAACCTGCTTTTCCGAGAACTTCGGGATTGAAAAAATAATTGTCAATGTGCTTGCAAACCCGAAAATAAGCTGCCTGGTGGTCTGCGGGGAGGACAGCGCCCACCTGCCAGGCCAGTCCCTGATTGCACTTGCTGAAAATGGGGTTTCCACAATGGCAGGCTCACGAAAAATCATAGGCTCACATGCCTCCCTGCCCTATTTAAACGAAATTCCTATGACTGCAATCTCCCGCTTCCTGAGGGAGATTAGAGTGATAGATATGGTAGGAAACAAAGATCAGGCTGCCGTCCAGAAGGCAATCGACTCCTGCTCCGCTCCTGCAAGAGACGAAGCACACATCATACCAATGCCAGAGGTCGATGAAAACACATGGAGAAAATATGAAAAACTGGTCACACAGAATGTGATGTCTAAATTAGGAAAGGGTAATTGAAGATTTAAAAGAGATAGTTGAAAATTCAAGAAGAGTAACTTGAAATTTAAAAGAGGTAAGGCTTAAAAGAGATAGGACAAAGCGCTTTCCGATTCCTTATTCCCTTCATTTTCTCAGTATGGCCCTTCCGGATCATGCTTTAGATCCGTTACCACCAATTCAATATATTCCAGATCGCCTTCCCTTAAATTCCAGACGCCTGCTCCTTTCATGGGAAGCCTCAGCCCCTCAAATTCGCCATATTCCCGGATCGGAGTAGACCAGTTTTCCAGTTCAAACCGATTATTCCCCATATCCCGATAGCGCGGAGCCATGAAATTTGTCAATTTTCCTTCGTCGTCAAAGTACATCGTCGCTGTTACACTCTTCCCCATATTTCTCAACGTTACTCTCGCCGAACCGGCGTCAATGGGTTCGAAAGAAACGTTCTTTCCGAGAAAAGCCGACGGGAACCACATCATTTCATTAAGATGGCGCATCATGGCTCCCTGATCCATTTTCTCGCCTCCTGAGTCTGCAACCGTAAACAATGAAAGCGCCTTCACCAGAATACTGCCCCTGCCCTCCATGTAGTAATCCCTTACTCTCATTAGCGGCAAACCAAAAGTTTTCATATATGCAATCCAGACAAAACTAGGAGGGCTTACGGAATAATACTGTTTGGCCTCAAAGTTCATCCACGGCTGCGTGGCATCTTTCCGGATTTTCCCAACCTGCTTGAGCCGTACCGTTTGAACTATCGGCCTGCCGACAATCCCTGTGTATGTGAGATATCTTTTTACCGGGCCCGGTAGTTCTTGCAGCATATCTTCAGTGACAATGACCTGTTTCTGCTCCTGCTGCTGCGTAAATACTTTCTCGATCTCCCTGCCAAGCTTCGTTGCAGCAATGAGAAGCATATTTGAAGCAATAGCTTTTAGCATGTCTTACTCCCTTGGCGTTTTTCATTGAGTGACTGGAGATTTGGCGATTTATCAACTTAAAGGTACAGCCGGATTAAGAAATTCATCTTTAATTTTTATAATAAATATCATCCGATAATATAAAATGTGCAGCTTATAGACGCAGGCTCAGGCACAGGATTTAATAAACTGCAGTTCGCGGCGTCTCTTTCTTGCCAGCGGTCAGCGTGCCAGTTTTCGAAAAACGATTTATCCTGCACCATTTAATAGATTTCCTTAACCCTTCCGACCTGGCCATTAGTTAACTGAACTTTAATTCCGTGCGGATGGGTAGAAGAGTTGGTCAGAATCCTTTTTACAACGCCCCGGGTAATTTTTCCGGTTTTCTGATCTTCTTTTAAGACGATTCCTACGTTCATTCCTTCTTTAATACTTGCTCTGACAGTGCCATTGCTCATGGTGAGAGGTAAATTTAGGATTATATAAAGGTGTACGTTTGAAAAAAGTAAACTCTGGATTTGATAAAGTAGAGCCTTACCACTCTGTCTTTGACGCTCCTTGAAGCAAAAGTTGCAGCATCAAGAGAAAAAACAGAAAAACCAAGGCAGTCCATTCTTGCAAAAGCATTTTCAGGCGAACTCGTTGAGATAGAGGCTGAGATTGCAAGAAGAGAAGGCAGGGACTTTGAGACGGTGGAGGTTTTGCTTGAGAAATAAAAGCAGAGAAAGGGAAAAAAGAAAAGAAAAAATAACGTTGGTTCTTTTTTTCTAATTTAATCTCTTTTCTTCTTTATTTCTCGGAAAAGGCTACCTGTTTCGCGGTCGTTGAGTACTCCGGAATCCAGAAATTCTACAAATCTCAGGTTCGCAAGCTCAAAATTAAATATTTTTCTAAATTTCTGCTTGCTTGAGCTTCTAAGATACTGAAAAATCCAGAAGGGAACTCAATGTCCACAGTCGTTTGATAGACTGAATGATCATTCAATATGTTGAATAATAAAAAAGTTAGTTAAATGTTGGGAATAAATCTCTACCTGGAAAAGCTTTTAGGATGAACAGCTAATTATATAATAATATCAACCGGGGGTATCAAAGCCATTAATGCCGAGAATTTCTTGATTTCTTTCTTTTCGGCTAAACTTTTTGAAAGAAAGGATCATAACTTCTTGAAAAAATGGCACAGATGTAATATTTACCGGGATTGAAAAAAGAATTCAGAAAAGGAAGATTTTAGAAAAGGGGGAGTACCGTGAAATCAAGCACTGAAGACAAGGTGGAGGGCAAGCTTCGTAAAGCAAAGGGTGAGCTCAAGGAAACTGTCGGGGAGCTAAGTGATAATCCAGATCTGGAAGCCGAGGGTAATGTTGAAGAGACCGAAGGCAAGGTACAGGAAAAGAAGGGTCAAATCAAGAAGGTATTTGGGAAGTAAAGAGAGGCGCATCATGCGCCTGCTCCCGGCCGTCACGATATATTTTTACTATACCTGTCAGGAATTAAGATACGGAGCAAGTGAGGATAAAGCTTCGGCTTTTTCATGCTCGGACTTAATTTCGGATGCCAGATCAAGGGCTTTTTTAAGAATCTCTTTTTTTACCGGTTCATCCAGGTGAGGGAGAATATACGAGAAAGCCTCGGGCCTCATATCTTTATCCTTAAGATTGGAAGCCAGTTCAATGGCCTGTTTTATTACTTCCTGTTCTCTTTGTCCACTCAGGTATGGAATAAGAAAAGAAAGAGCCTGTACTTTTTGATAATCGGAGTGGATTACTGTTGCCAGTTCAAGGGCTCCCTCTATAATTTTTTGGTTTTTTGACCCGTAAAGATGCGGAGCAAGTGAAGAGAGTAGCTGGAATTTCGCATCTCCGTAACGAATGTAGATGGCAAAGGCAAAGATATCTTCGATAAGCCTTTCTTTTCCCGGTCCCCTCAAATGCGGAGCAAGCGAAGAAAAGACAAGAGCTCTTTCTTTTTCATCCTGAATATTGGAGGCAGAGTAAAGAGCTCTTTCTATAAGTTCTACTTTTCCTGGACCCTCCAGAACAGGAATGATCAGAGCAAGAATTTCTGATCTTAGGTCTCCGTATTGAATATTCGAGGCAAAGTCAAGGGCTTTTTCCATAAATTCTTCTTTTCCTGGCCCCTCCAGATTAGCAAAAAGTGAAAGGAGTCTCTTTAACCTTTGAGATTTATTTTGGATTTTCGAATCGATTTGTTTAAATTCTGCAATTTTTGCCATTCTTATGGAACTGGGACTACCTTCTACTGTTATTCCCTGGTTAAGCTGGATGTGCATGTAAGGCTGCCGCTGGTTTTTGACAGCATTCTCTAATGTGGAAATCTGGTCCGATGCGGTCTCTTCGGCACCCGGCATTTCGAAACTCTCTAAATCCTGGGCAGTACTGTTTTTCTCAATGAATTCTTCAAGCATCCTGTTAAAATCTTCAAAAATCCTTGTTTTGTCAGATGAAGTTTGCTTTGTATGTCTGACCGAACTCTCTTCAGCCACTGTCTTCTGCATTTCTTTGGCTATTATCCTCTGTATTACTTCGTCTTCCATAAAAGATGAAATTTCTTTAGCTAAATACGGGTCCTTTTCAAAAGATTTCGAAATTTCCTGAATCAAAATCTGCTTTACCTCCGGATCATATGGTGCAATAACCATATCTCCTGCGGCTTCTCTTAACTCAGGCCTTTCTCTCGAATTCAGTTTTCCCCATAGTATTTTTTCAATTTCCCAAACATCAGGCTCTACTTTTTTGCCAGCTTCTTCAGCCGCTTTTTTAGATCCAATGATCAGATAAGGTATCACAGGTTCAATAAAATCCGTTACTGTTTGTGCCAGCCTGAAAACTATACCCTGTTGCCGCATTGTTCCATCTCTTTATTTAATAAACATTAATCTTCTCTTTATAGTTTAATCTCATTTTTTATAATTTATCTTTATCCTTTATTGTTCAGTTTCATAACACATTAATAAAATAAGTGTAACCTCTGCATCAAACTATAATATCTTCATCAGAGTATATAATTATGCAATTATATAAGCCCATAATCCTTCATTACTCTCAGATACAGTATACTCTGTCTTTATACAATAGGCAAACAGAAGCTGACGTGATGAAACTTATTGAGATAGACGAAAACGGCAAGGTTGCGGTACCGATTAATAATCTCACAGACATGATTAAATATGTCATGAGCTCAACTGCAGAGCTGTACACAAGAACAGGTTATGTGCCACCCTGGACTGGATACCTTGCGCTTGAAGGAGCGCAGTGTACAGGCACATGTGCATTTAAAACCCCTCCAGAAAACAACCGTGTGGAAATTGCATACTTCACTTTTCCCGAATTTGAGGGCCGCGGTGTGGCCACGCGCATGTCTCAGGCGCTTATACGTATAGCCTTTGGTGAAGAACCTGAACTGACAGTTGCCGCGCAAACCCTTCCCGAAGAAAACGCATCAACCACCGTGCTGAAGAAGCTTGGTTTTCAGTTCGTTGACGAGCTGCAGCATCCCGAGGACGGCAAAATCTGGGAATGGCAGCTAAATAAGCCAGGCAGGGAGTAAACAAAACAATCCGCCCTCTTCCGGGTTATTAAGTGCTACGGTATTATGAAAGGAAAATCATATCTTCTTCCCAGACACTTAATGATTTTTACTGTTAGCCAAAATCTCGAATCAATACTTATAAGAGGAAACCTGCCAGATTGGGATAGTACAATTAGCGATCATAACAGGACGGCATTAGAGAAGAAGTTGGTGGGAATTCTTGAGTGAGCAGCCAGAGATACACAATAAAACTTTCAGTCAGACTCCGGATGAGAGAATAAAGGCTGCAAGGCAGCTGGGAGCTATTTTTGAGGCTTTCCCTGATAGGAAACAGGCTTTTGAAGATTTGTTAAGGCTTTGTTCTGACGGAGACAGTGCAGTCCGGGAAGAGGCTGTCAATTCCCTTGTAAAGGTTTTTCCGAATGTGCCGAATAAGGAGCTTGTATGGGATAAATTTGTAAATCTGACAGCTTATCCGGCAGAATCAGTAATGGCGGCTGCATCCAGTTCGCTGGTCAGCGTTTTTTCCCTCATGCCGGACAAAAGTAAGGCATGGGGAGATCTTGTAGGGCTGATAAGTTCCAGATCAAGCATGGAAGACGTGAGCAGGAAAATTGTCAGCTCTCTTCACTATTTGGTACCGGAAGTCCCTGATAAGCAGCAGGTGTGGAAAGATCTTCTTGAGATGGGGACTTCGAAGGATACTTATGTACGGGAGAAGTCGGCTTCTCTTTTAAGCCTGGTTTTCCCGGAACTGGCGGATGAGGAAAAAGAAGATGCCTGGAATGAAGCACTCGAACTGGCTACGGAGTCCCCGGATGAGAAGGTCAGGGAGCAGGCTGCACGTACTCTCGGGATTGTCTATGTCCAGATGCCGGATGAGATGAAGGATGAAACCCTTGAGACGCTGCTGGAACTTGCAGTATCAGGAAACCCTGAGGTCCAGAAGGAAGCCCTTCTGGCTCTTCCATCGGCTTTTTCTCACATTCCCGATAAAAAGAAGGCCTGGAATGATATCCTCAGGCTTACAGAAGATGAGAACGGGCATATCCGGAAGCAGGCTATAGATACTCTTGCTTTCATATTCCCTGACATGCCGGATAAGAAAAGGGTCTGGGCCGATTTCCTGAGCCTGATAGGCTCCAGGGACGACCATATCCGGAATACGGCAGCTGATGCACTTATATCCTTATTTCCGGGTCTGGATGACCGGGACTTACTCTGGAAGGAACTTATCGATATCTCAGGGACTGAAGATGAAGACATCCGGAGTACAGCCGCAACTATTCTCAGCAAGATTTTCCCGTACACGTCCGACAAACGTGAGGCTTATTCCGAACTCGCAAGTCTGGCAGAAACAAAGGATAGTTTCGTACTCAGAAAGGTTGTAAATACGCTTGCTTCTACTTATCCCGAATTAGGTTACAGGCGTGAAGTGAGTAAAAGGGAGTGGGAAGAGACGGGAAACTGTAACTCCGCAGGTCGAGGCAAATCCTGGGAGGAATTTAAATCCCGAGAAAATGGCAAATTTGAGAAAGAGAAGAAATTCGAAAAAATTGGCAAACTCGGAGAAGATAACAAATCTGAAGGACAAATTAAGCCAGGAAAAAGAGAAAGCCTTAGAGAGGCTTATGAACCTGCGTCCGAAAAGGATGCCTCTGCTCGAAAGGATGCAGCTGATTACATGAGGCCTATTGTTTCCGAAGTGAAAGAGGAAACTGGTAACCCGCAGGTTAAAGAAGATTGTAAAAGACCGGCCTCTGGTCTTCCCGGACCTGAAGCTGAGAGCGGGGCTTACATACGAAAAAAAGATATCACGGACCTGTTTTCCAGGTCAGGCTCCGATCTTCCGGATAAAGAGGAAGTTATAAATAAGCTTATTTACCTGGGTTCGGACCCGGACTACAAGAGGCGAAGAGACACAATAGAAGCTCTGCTTGCTGCTTACTCCCGGTATACCGGCAAAAGGCAGGAGATCTGGAACGAACTCCTTAACCTGACCGAGAATGAGGATACAGGCACAAGGCGGGATGCTGCAGACCTGCTTTCGGATGTTTTTCCAGGTATTGAGGACAAATCCGCAGTCTTCTTCGACCTTGTCAGGCTCACTGAAAGCCAGGACGCCCAGCTCCGGAAGAGAGCGGCAGAACTTCTTGCTGCTGCTTTTGCCTATACTGAAGATAAACAGGCAGCCTGGGATGAACTTGTAAGGCTTGCATCGGTTGAAGACCGGGAAGTCCGCAGAGGAGCGGTTCTTGCTCTGGCTTCGGGCCATACAAAAGTTCCCGATAAAGGAAAAGCCTGGATGGACGTGTTAAGGCTTGCCGACCATAGCGACAGTTTTGTGCAGAGAGTATCAACGCGAGCTCTCGGATCTGCTTTCTTCAATGCGCCGGATAAAACCCAGGCCTGGAGAGACTTGAAGGCGCTTACTGATAACCCGTACATCTATGTTCGGAAGTATGCTTTCCGTTCACTTGGAAGGGCTTCTCTCTGGCGAGCTCTAAGGGCGGAAAACGAAGCTACTTATATTTTCGGGCTAAAGGAAGCTGTCAATTACTTTAAAGAAGCTTATGAAGCCTCTGCTGGTTTCCATATTCCTGAATTCTACTACCCCTTTTATCAGGCTCTGTTATTCATTCTTTTCAGCGACAGGCCAGGCATAGCAAAATTTGAGAGCGAGAAGTATCTCTCGAAAATGGCCGACGAAATCACGGAGCAGGATGAAAATCCGGAATTTCTCGAAATCTTCGATGAGTTTGCAGGACTTCTCACACGCGCAGGAACGCTCTCTCCTGGCGACCTGTCTGCACAGAAAAAGCTGCTTGAGATCTCTGTTCTGGCTTTCGACCGCTTTTCAGGCCTTTTTGAAAGCAAAGAAGAAGAAGCTATTTTCGCCCAGAAAACAGCAAAAAAGGAAAAGCCCGTGAAAAAAGAGTACTCGAACCTTGGAAAGGCACTTCTGGAGAAAGTCGAGAAAAAGAAATCATCCTTAATAAAAGACCGTAAAAAAGGATCTCGAACCTGAAATGAGAAGTTTGAAGTCGTGCAAAAAGTCCGGCCCCTACCTGCTTGAGTGAGGGTAAATAGCAGAGTTGGGAAACTCCGAACAATCAGGGCAGCCGAGTAGCTTCCTGCCTAACAGTTTATATTCTATCCCGCCATCCTTTTTTTATGTTCGAGGCAGGAATTGAAGTAACTGATGAGGATTTTGAGTTTGCAAAACCTCCCCTCTCAAAAAAGTTCGTTCGCCTTGTGTTCGAAAAGTATCAGCTTGACTTTATTGCCTACTTCGGCGAAAATATGTTCTATGTTTCAAGGCAGAGTTCAGAACCTCTCGTGCCCCTGTATCCGGGTACAGGATACCCTGAAGATATTGAACTCGTACTCGGCTTTATGACACGGGAGAGAATTCGCAGGCTCAGGTATGAGAAAGGTGTGCTCTTTCGGTCTGCAGTTCCAGGGTTATCCGGCTCCGGGGTGCAGTAAATTCACCTCAAAGAGTAAGGCCCGGAGAGCAGGACGCCGGTTAAATGAGCCTGAAGAAAAGAGATAGGAGGATCTGAGCAAACACCTGATTGCTTTTTTCCTTTTGTTCAGGTTATTTATAGTTTTATTCCAATATTAACATAAAAAATTTATCCTTATCGTCAACTGGAGGGGTATTAAACGATACATCTGTGGGAGTATGATTCTCGTAAGCTTGATGGCATAAATCTGCCACAGCTGATGGGCGAGCTTGAAAGAATCGGAAATGAAGGTTGGGAACTGGTTTTGATCAGGGACAATATCGACGAAGAAGGCAATGTAATTGGGATTTTCAAACGGCAAAAGAATGAGGAAATATCCATATAAATACTCTTTTCTATTTTAGCGTCACATAACACTCTTTTTACTGTTTAGTGTTTTTATTACCTCAAATACTCTGTATTATTTTTTAGTGTCTTCAATCTTTAGGACTCTTAACAACAATTTCTGGAAAAAAGCTTGCGTTCTCATCTGAGAATTCTGGAAGTTCCGAACGGCACTTATTAGGTCTTATTCAGGAAGAGGTCTGGTACTGGACTCACGGGTTGCGAGTTTCTTATCTTGTCTCTTCACTTTTAGAGTAGATTTTTCGGAGTAGGCGTTGAAGTATTTCTTGTGGAATAGGTCTTGCTATGTGGTCTTGTGATGAGAACGCAAATTATACTAGGTTCGCACTCTATATAATATTTTTAACACATAATGCTATTTTATCTGTATTTTACTTATACAGATCTCTAACTTTTCTTCATTCGTTTAACCTTATAGCATTAAACTACCTGAGTTCCGTCTCGCCCGAGTCCCGCCTCGGGAGGACGGTGCCCTTTTCACAAGTCTTTTCAATAGAGGTTTGATTGCAAACTTTTTCAAAAAAAGGTTCGATCACAAGCCTTTTGAAAAAAGGCTTGAGCGAAAACCCTAATAACGCGTGATAAACCGGCGCAACGGTTTACGCAAACCTTTTCAAAAAAGGTTCGATCGCAAGCCTTTTGAAAAAGGCTTGAGCGAAAACTATCCCCTAGCAGCGGCGTGATCAACCGGCGCAACGGTTGCGGCTCAACGGTTGCGCTCAAGAAGGCTGATTTATGGACACTGAAATCGCTTCCTGACTCACTTATTTTGAGAATAGCA